>JBDIWL010000035.1:0-9720 GCA_039638315.1 Candidatus Caldatribacterium thermophilum
ACATTCCTTCCTGGAAAAGAAGCGCGACCCTTCATTGGGGTTCCGGAGCAGCGAGAAAAGGTTGAGGAAATCCGGGTTGAGGTAGAGGTCTCTTCCACAAAGCTCTACCGGGCTATTCAGGCTCTCGGGAAGGTTCATCCCTACGAACAGCCAGTCATCGATGTATACGAGCTTTTCCCAACCTCAATCACCACAGGCCTCGGTAGAGTTGTAACTCTCCCTGCTCCTCTCTCCCGAGAGGAGATAGAGGAAAGGACAGCCCGTCTTCTGGTTCCCTTTAGCCTCTTCTGCGAGGAGAAAGATGCAACCTTTCAAAAAATTGCGCTTTGCCCGGGAAGCGGAAGGAGACTCGTGTCAAAGGTTATCGAGGAACGGGCGAATCTCTTCATAAGTGGAGACCTGACACACCACGACATTGAAACACTCCGCCTCTTTGGGATAGCATACCTCTGTATTCCCCATGGTGAAGGAGAACGGCGGGCACTCTGGGAAATTGTGCCCCGCCTGAGAAAAGAAGCACAAGAGAGGAAAATCACCGTTGACATCTTCTTTGAAGGGGAAGTGCCATGACCGATCTCCTCGAAAGCTTGCAAAAAGTCCAGGCCATAGATGACCGGAGGGATGCACTGAAACAGCGAATCCTTAAGAAAAGCAGAGAAAAGGACGTACTCCAGGAGGAAAAGCAGCGTCTTGAGCAGGAACTCCAGACACTGAAACAGGCCCTTGAAAAGGCTCGTCTTGCTCTCGCCAGGAAAGAACTTGAGTTGAAGGAAGCAGAGGAAAAGTGGACAATGACAAAAAACAAGCTCTACAGTGGAGAAATCACCTCCTCTAAAGAACTCGCTCAGTGGGAGAAGAGCATGAAAAAGCTTGAGGAGACGAAAAGCCAGCTGGAAGACGAAATCCTCATTGCGATGGAAAATGTGGAAAGCCTTCAGGGGGAGTTCCAGAAGAAAGGGCGCGAAGTCACGGAAAAGGGAGCGTTACTTGCGCAGCAGATAGTGGCAAAAGAAGGTGAAATTGCTGACCTTGAGAGAGAGCTTGCTGCTCTTGAAAGAGAGTGGCAGGATACGGCACACTCCATCCCATCTGAAATTCTTGCACGCTACATGGAGCTTCGAAAGAAATTCCATGACGCTGTAGTACCCCTTGTGGGCGAAGTATGCCAGGGATGCCACCTCTCTGTCCCTACAATCGTAGCCAAGGCAGTCCGCAAGCGGGAAGGCCTTGTGAGGTGTCCAAACTGTGGACGATTTCTCTACTGAGCTTTTCCGAGAATGCTTCGTTTTCATAGATGGCGCGTCAAAAGGAAATCCAGGGGAAAGCGCAGTGGCTTTTGTTGTCTGTGACCCGGAGGGCAATATCCTCTTTGAAATGGCTTCCCGAATCGGCATTGCCACAAATAATGAAGCCGAGTACTGGGCCCTTATCTTTGCTCTGGACTTCCTGAAACAGTGGAAAGTCGAACGACTTACCGTTCTTTCAGACAGTGAACTTCTGGTCCGCCAGATTCAGGGGACCTACAAAGTGCGGGCAGAGCGGCTCTTGTCCTTGCACTCCCTTGCCAGGGAACGTATGCAAGGGTTCTCAGCCTGCACGGTCGTACACATTCCCCGCAAGGAGAATACGAGAGCTGACTCCCTTGCTTCAGAAATACTCACCTCCCGAATACCGTTATACATTTCTGAGGAGGGTAGGTCGGGCAACCGCGGAGAGCCATGAAGGCTCTCTGAGGAAAGTCCGAGCTCCACAGAGCAGGGTACTGGGTAACACCCAGTGGGGGTAACCCCAGGAAAGTGCCACAGAAAACAGACCGCCCCGTAAGGGGTAAGGGTGAAAAGGTGAGGTAAGAGCTCACCGGACGTCGGGTGACCGACGTGCCTGGCAAACCCTACCCGGAGCAAGGCTAAATAGGAAGGGATGAGGTGGCTCGCTGACCTTCGGGTTAGCCGCTTGAGGGGTGGGGTAACCCACCCCCCAGACAGATGGTTGCCGCTCCCTGATACGGGGAGTACAGAACTCGGCTTATAGACCTGCCCTCCTCAGGCTACTTTTCGCCGCAGAACCGAGTGTATAGTGATGGAAATGACAATGATGAGGCCGTAAACAAGCTGTGTCCAGAATCCAGAAAGCCCCATGGCGATGATACCAGCTTCGAGTATGCCAATGATGATGGCCCCGATAAAAGTTCCAAAAATTGTTCCCACACCACCTTCAACCGGTGTTCCCCCAAGGAAAACCGCAGCTATAGTTTTCAAAAGGTATCCCTGTCCCAGGGTGGGCCAGAAATAGAGCACCTCAAGGCTTGCCAGGACCCCAGCAAAAGCTGCAAATCCCCCCATCTGGGTAAAGACAATAATCTTCACCCGGTCCACATTAATACCCATAACCCGGGCACTTGCCTCGTTATCCCCCGTGTAGTAGATGTGCGCTCCAAAGCGGTGGCGGTTGAGAATCAACCAGAGGCAAAAGGCCACCACAACCGCCCAGAACATCTGCACCGGAACCTTTCCAAAAACTCTACCCACAAGGAGGTAGTAGAGGGGGCTTTCCTTTGTGGGTACCAGAGTCCTCCCAAGGCCCTGACAGAGGACCTGGGTAAGACCTGCCCAGAAAAATTGCGTTCCGATGGTCACCACAAGGGAAGGAAGACGAAACTTCACAATCAAAAAGCCATTCAGGTAGCCACCAACCAGACCAACCAGAATGCAAACAAGGAGCGCAATGGCCACGCTCCCTGTGGCGTGGAAAACCTGCGTAAAAACGTATCCGCAGAACCCCATGATTGAGGGAAAGGAGAGGTCCATTTCTCCGCAAATCACAACAAGAGTAAGGGATAGAGCCATAATCATTGAGAAGGGTATGGTGGACATGAAGGCAGCGTAAATGTCACCGGAGAGAAATGTCCTGGGGCTACTTATCGTAAAAAGCAAAAGCAGAACAAAAAGAACAAAGAGAATACTTACCTGGGTTCGGTTTTCTGCCAACCATCTGTTCCGCATCTTTCCTCCCTCCAGACTAACAAAAAGACCCCGGCCGAAAAGCCGGGGCCTTCTTCAGGGCATAAGCGATTCAAGGCCGTGAGGACCTTTTGGCGTCTCCTCAGAGACTGTACCTTCGTCGTTGAGTCGACCGGTACGGGCTACGAGGTAGAGTTTTTCCACGAGTTTCTCAAGAGGAATGGCAGCCTTCATGAACTCTCCCACAACCCTTCCTCGGTCGAGAATGACGATACGATCAGCAACCGGATACACATGGTAGATGTTGTGTGTGATGAAGATGGCCGACTTACCTTTCTTCTTAATCTCTTCAACGAAGCTCAAAACCTTCTGGGTTTCTGAAAGGGAGAGTCCTGTGGTTGGCTCATCGAGAATGATGAGGTCTGCCTGGAAATGCAGAGCCCTGGCAATCGCCACGCCCTGCTTTTCTCCTCCGGACATGGTCCCCACAACAGCGTCCACGCTGAGAGCTGAGGAAGTGAAGCCCATGTACTCTCGAATAATTCGCTCTGCCTCCTCGCGTTGCTTCCGTATGTCGAGGAATCCCCACCGGTTTGTAATCTCCCGACCCATGAAGATGTTGCGCCAGAGAGAGTGCTGCTCCGAAAGCGCCCGCTCCTGGAAAACTGTTTCAATGCCCAGCTCCCGCGCCTTAGCGACAGAGTAGTTAACGAGTTTCTGTCCTTTCCAGTAGATTTCCCCAGAGTCAGGATGATGCACTCCGGTGAGGATTTTGATGAGCGTCGACTTTCCTGCACCGTTGTCGCCAAGGAGTCCTACGATTTCGTTGTACCCTACCTCAAAGTTTACCCCTCGGAGGACCTCAACATGCCCGAAGGATTTTCGGATATTCACCATTTTAACAAGGACTTCAGAAGGCTCAGCCATACTATCTTATCCCCTGCTCAACAAGTGGTGCAATTTCCTCAACATTGCTCTTGTCCACAAGGCCGGAACCTGTGTCGATGTGGAGTCCGGCAAACTTGTACTTGATGCTCAGACAAAGCTGCACAACGGGCAAGAACCCTTGCAAGAACTGCTGCTGGTCATGGATAAGGTCAACGTATCCTTTGCGCATGGCTTCAAGCGTAGCTGGAGAGAGGTCGAATCCTGCACCGTACATATCATCTGGACCTTTCCCCGCAGCCTTAAAGTACGTCTCCATTGTCGCCGTAAGTCCACCATGGTCGGTTACAACGAGTCGCACATCAGGATGCGAAGAAACGTATCCTGCAAATACCGGTGCACCAAGCGGGGCGTCAGCATTGACCTCAGGAGAAATTTCAAGGTAGTCGACGACAAGTCCTGCTTCCTCCAAGGCATCAATAACACCTTTGGTTCGAAGACCCCGTGTTGGCTGCGAGAGGAGACCCCAGACCATTGCCCGATCTCCGGACTTCAAATCGAACCGTTCAAGGCACCCTTTTCCAAGGAGACGACCGGAATCGTAGAGTTCCTGGCCAACATAGCCGAATCCTCGTGATCTGTACTTTTCCTCTGCCTTGGGAAGAGTGGTGTTCTGGGAGGTTACGATAATCCCCTGGGCGAAGGCTTCGTCAATGAGGGGGAGCAACGCATCATCGCCCGGATGTCCCATAACAGCAATACCGTGGGGCTTCGCGGCGACAGCTTCTTTGAACTGGCGAACCATTGTTTCTGGATCCCAGTTGGACCAGACGTACTCCACCTTGCAGCCCATGAGCTTTTCAGCCAGCTGGGCACCACGGTAGACAACGCTCGCAAATGGGCACCCCGGAGGTCCACCACAGAAGAAGCGAATGGTAATATCCTTAAAGGGACTTTCTTCCTGAGCAAAAGCTACCGAGGCAAAGAGAACCCCCACAACGAAGAGTACCGCAAATCCCAACACTCCAAAACGATTCCGCTTCATGCAATTTCCCCCCTTTCAGAGTTTTCGCGGAATCCCAAAACCCGTAAAAACCCAAACCGACCGTGCCAACCTTCTCCTTCTCCCACCTCCTTCACACGCAGACGGGATACCTCCCGTATGTCTTTGCCGCTTCGAGAAACGCAAAGAAATTCTCAAGAGGGGTGTCAAGCTGCACGTGGTGTGTTGGAGCGATAATGAATCCTCCACCCGGAGCCATAGTTCGAATACGTTCCTGAACCTCACGTCGTACGGTTTCCGGAGTCCCAAAGGGAAGTGTCTCCTGTTCGTCAATCGTTCCCCAAAAGGAGAGCCTTGCACCATAGCGCTTCTTCAGGGCTCCAGGGTCCATAGCCTTTGGTTGCACGGGATTCAGGACATCGATACCGATTTCGATAAGGTCGTCAATGATAGGCTCAATGTTGCCATCACTGTGGTACGCAATGAATATATGGGGATTGAGGCGTTTGAGCTCAGAACAAAGTGCTGCCATCCGGGGCTTCAGGTACTTGCGCCAGAGTTCGGGAGATATGAGCATGCCTCGCTGCGTTCCCACGTCGTCCCCAAGCCATATGCCATCAACACCCATGGCAACAAGGCGTTTTGCTGCCTCAAGGTGGAAACGAAAAGGAATGTCCAGGATAACGTTGGCCTTCTCTTCGTCGGTCACCATATCGATAAGGAGCCGATCGAGCCCCCGAAGGTACCAGGCACCCTCAAAAATCGTGCACACCGTGACGCCCAAAATGAAATACTCCTCACCATATTGCCTGAGAATTTCTTGAAGTGGTGCGTAACGCTCCTCCTTATGGGGATCAGGAGGTACATAGGTGGAGATGCGCTCATCCAAAGCCAGTGGGTGTTCAGCGATTTCGGTATACCTTCCTTTCCCAAAGGGTGTACTGTACTCCACCTGCCTCCAGGTAATACCCCATTCGCAGGTATATGTGCTTTCCGAAGAGGCATAGTACGAATTGGCAATCCCAACAGAGTACTGGATAATATCAAGGCCAAGAGCCTCCTCAAGGTCGTGAACAATGCCACCGTGGGGATTTGTAGCCTCTAAGGGTAAGCCGAGGTGTTTCCGGAGACGCTCGGCAAACTCGGGAGTAAAACTTGCTGTCACAGGCACACGATCAGGTTCTTCATGAGAGAGTGCTGTAAGGACTCTCTCTTTCGAGGTCACAATGCTTCCCCTCCAAAAACAGATACGACGTGTGGAACCTTTCCTGCTTCCCACATGAGCGTCCGGCTCAGGAGTCTCTCAAAGTGCTGCACACTCTGTCCCACGGTTGTGCCTGAGAAAACGGGAACAGTAGGCAGATAAAAGGTGTGTACATCCAAGGTAAAGCCAAAAAGGAGGTGCTGCACAAGGAAAGCAACGCTCAAAAAACCCTGAAGATAAGGATACTGGTACAGACAACAGTCAATGAAGCCCTGATCAAGATACGCTTCCCACTCCTCCGCAAGGTCGTTGCCCACGACCACAATGCCACGTTTACCCATCTCCTGCAGTGCTCGCCCAACCCCACAGTTTCCAAAAGCCGTGCTCACGAAAATGCCACAAAGTCCTTCTTCTCTCAGGAGGTCCTCCTTAACTACCTGGTATGCCTCCTCTTCATCTTTGACTTCAATAACCCGGGAGACATCATAGGGCAAACCCTTTTCCCGGACAAAATCGGTAAGCCCCTGCCAGCGCATGACGTGCGAGGGTGCTTGCTTGTGGGTTGTCAGGGTACAGATAACCCCTCTCCTGTTGCCCAAAAGGAGCTGGAAAATACGTCCCGCTATCTTCCCCGCCTCCCCACCGTGTTGCCCCACGTAGAAAATGCGCTTGCTCAGGGGAGCATCAACGTTGAAGGTGACAACCTTTGCGCCACGGATGAAAAAAGCGTTGATGAAGTAATCAAGACGCGTAAGATCGGAGGGAACTATAGCAAGCCCGTCAATACGCTGTTCTTCACGCAAGAGCCTTTCGAGAATCGCCGTCTGCTCGGAAAGATTATGCCCCGGTGTCCGGTATGTCTCAAAATGGATTCCCAGAGGCGCAAAGGTGCTGATAGCATCGTTGATACCCTCTTCAACCTTATCCCAGAAGAAGGCATCCTGTGGAAAGATGAGCACAATCCGTTTTGGCTGAGGAAGAGGAAACATCCCGGAAAAGGCATATCCTAATTCCCTCGCCCTCCGGATAATCTTTTCTCTCAACTCTGGATTCACTTTTCCCTTTCCACTCAAAGCCCGACTCACGGTAGCTATAGAAACATTGAGTTCCTTTGCAATGTCCCTTATGGTAACCTTTTTACCCACCGGAGCAAAACCCTTTCTCAAATTTGAGAATGTCGCATGCTTTCACTTTCATATTACCAGAGATTTTCCCTCAAGACAACCCGCTAAGGGAGAATCCACGCCCCTTCTGGAACCAGAAGGGGCGTGGAGGAAGCGTTACTGCTCCACGAGGAACTTGTAAATAGTCACCTGCTTGTAAACCTCACCAGGCGAGAGTAAGGTGCTCGGGAAGTTTGGATGGTTTGGAGAATCGGGATAGTGCTGCGTCTCAAGGCAGAATCCTGCATACTGCCCGTAGTACTTACCACCCTTTCCTTTGAGGTCAAGCCAGTTTCCAGTATAGAGCTGCACGCCAGGCTGCGTTGTGTACACTTCCATGACGATGCCGCTTCCTGGAGCCTTCACCCGTGCCGCAAGAGCAAGCTCGCCAGTCTGGTTATTGAGGACAAAGTTGTGGTCGTATCCTTTGAAAGGAGGCTCCGCAAAAGCCTGAATCCGCTCGCCGATTTTGTGGGGTTCACGGAAATCAAGAGGTGTTCCGGCAACAGGAGCAATTTCACCTGTGGGAATGAGGTTGTTGTCAACAGGAGTGTAGTTGTCGGCTGCAATCATGAGTTCGTGGTCAAGAATCGTTCCTGAGCCCTCACCTTCAAGGTTAAAGTAGGCATGGTTCGTGAGGTTGACGACTGTGGGCTTGTCTGTTGTAGCCACATATTCAATCTTCAGGGCATTGTCGTTCGTCAAAGTATAGGTCACGGTGACATCGAGGTTACCGGGGAACCCTTCCT
This sequence comes from Candidatus Caldatribacterium thermophilum, assembly GCA_039638315.1. Lineage (GTDB taxonomy): Bacteria > Atribacterota > Atribacteria > Atribacterales > Caldatribacteriaceae > Caldatribacterium > Caldatribacterium thermophilum. Next base: position 7,965 of record JBDIWL010000035.1, read on the forward strand.
CTCCATCGTGGCTTAAGTACTTGAGGCGAAGCGCAGGACCTTCAGGTGTCTTCATAGGAATGGCCTTCCACACAACATCCTGAAATCCCTTAACGCCTCCGTGGAGCATGTTGGGACGAGCCCCACCTGCATCGTTGCAAGCAAGCTGGTAGGTAACTCCGTTAATCGTAAAACGGCCCTGAGCGATACGGTTGGCGTAACGTCCAACGATGCAACCAAAATACGGGTCATTTGGTCCTTCAAATTCTGCAAGGGTGTCAAAACCAAGGACAACGTCTCTCAAAAGACCGTCCTTGTCTGGAACCCAGAGTTCGGTAACGATGCCACCGTAGTTAATAATCTTGACCATTGCTCCATTGGCATTAACGAGAGTGTACTGGTCAATGGGAGTACCATCCTTGGTGAATCCGTAGAAGGACTTCTCAATGACCACATCCTTGATGGAGGCTGCAGCTGCGAGGGACACAACTACGAAGAGGGACACGAGGAACACCGAAACACCGAGAAACCGTTTCACAAACACACCCCCCCTTAAAGAGTAGTTTTTTGTCGCCCCTTTTGAAAGGGCTTTACATTGGTTAAAATATATGAAAAAGTTCCAGAAGTCAATATGGCGTGAAAAATTTTTTGCAAAAAATCAGAGAGGGGAAGCCTGCAGAGAAACAAAACTTTTAGAGAATGCTTTTGAGGTACTCCTGGAGCTCTTCCGGCGGGACTTTTCCCGCCACGCTCGAAACAATCTTTCCCTGACGGTTAATAAAGACAAGATGGGGGAGAAAGAAAACTCCAAAGTCTTTGCTCACCGCAAGGTCGGTGTCAATGACAACGGGGTACTCAATCCTCTGCTCTCTCACGAACTCCCGAATTTCCTCCGGGTACTTTACGCCCACACCGATAATAACCAGTCCATTGCCCTTATAAGTCGCGTAAAGCTCGTTGAGCCGAGGAACCTCCTCTTTGCAATCCCCACAGCGAGGGGAAAAGAAACAGAGGACAATTGGCCGACCAACGAAACGGCTCAACCGTACGGGACGGTTGTTTAAATCCCTGAGAGTAAAATCTTTCTCAAGAAGAGGTCGGGGAAAAGAAATAACAATATACCACACGCCAATCAGAGCGATAGCTCCAAGAATCCCCAAAAATACCCAGCGCTTCACGTTCCCATCTCCCCTGCTGCCTGCTTCAGTTGCACTGGTGAGAAGTATTGCAAAGGCGACCCCTCCTGTCAAGGTTGTCCCTCGAGGACACCCGTGGTATAGTTTACCCTGTGAAAGGAGGCCTGGACATGGTCGCTATCGAGAGAGTACCCCGATGGGGATGGGGAAATAACATCCGCATCACGAATGGAACGATTGAAGTTATAGTTACCACCGATGTCGGACCACGAATTCTCCATTTGAGCTTCGTAGGAGAACGAAACGTCTTCCGAGTCCTTGAGGAAGAATGTGGCATCTTGGGAGGACAAGATTGGCACATTTTTGGTGGACACCGTCTGTGGCACGCACCGGAAGCAAATCCTCGTTCCTATTGTCCCGACAACGACACGGTTCGTTTTACCCCCACGACACAGGGTGGCGTCTTCAGCCAGAGCATTGAACTCCTTACTGGAATCGAAAAAGAAATAGAAGTTGTTATGGATCCAGAAGGAAACCACCTCACCGTCCTGCACCGCCTTACGAACCGAGGGGTCTGGCCAATAGAGCTTGCCCCCTGGGCGCTCTCGGTGATGGATCAGGGAGGAATGGCCATCATTCCT
>JBDIWL010000036.1:0-9545 GCA_039638315.1 Candidatus Caldatribacterium thermophilum
AAGCAGCCGGCCAGGGGATTCTCGCAGGTATTAATGCGGGAAGGTATGTTCAGGGGAAACCACCGCTTATCCTGCGGCGAGACGAAAGCTACATAGGGGTCATGGTGGATGACCTTGTCACCAAAGGTGTTGTGGAACCGTATCGTCTGAGGCCAGGAAAAGTTGAATACCGACTCTTCATTCGTCACGACAACGCCCATTACCGCCTTTCGCGCTACGCTTACGAAGTGGGAACGATTCCCAGAGAGAGGTACGTAAGGATTGCTGAGGAAGAGAAAATGGTTGCCCAGGAAATCGAGCGCTTGAGCCAGGTAACTATCCATCCAACCCCGGAACTCAACGCGCTCCTTGAGAGAAAAGGCATGCCTCCTCTCAAAGAAGCGGTGAAAGCTTCTTCCCTTCTTGCGCGTCCTCACATTACGTACGAGGACCTTGCACCCTTTGATCCAGGACGGCCTTCGCTACCCCCCCACGTTAAGGAAGAGGTGGAAATCGAAATCAAGTACAGGGGTTACATAGAGCGGCAAAGGCGTCAAGTTGAAGAGTTCCGCAAACTCGAAATGAAGAGTATTCCCAAAGATTTTGATTTCTCGCAGGTCAAGGGTCTTTCCCGGGAAGCCCAGGAGCGACTCACAGAGATTCGACCAGAAAATCTGGGACAGGCTTCCCGAGTCCCAGGGGTCACTCCTGCGGATATCATGGTGCTCTTAGCGTATCTTTCCCGGGATAAGAAGGATCAATAGAGCTCGAGGTACCGTTCTATTTCCCAGGGATGCACGGTTCTTTGAAATTCTTCCCACTCCTGGCGTTTTGCCTTGAGGAAGTAGTCAAGAATATGGGGAGTGAGGGCACTCTTCACGACCTCATCCCTCTCTAAGGCTGTAAGCGCTTCCTCAAGAGTCCGTGGGAGGTGACGAATACCCCACTCTTCTCGCTCTTCACAGGTGAGGTCATAAAGGTTCACATTGTTACAGGGACGTCCAGGGTCGAGGTTGCGCTCTATTCCGTCAATGCCAGCTTTGAGGATAACGGCAAAGGCAAGATAAGGATTGCAGGAGGGGTCTGGGCTTCGGAATTCTGCCCGCGTGCCCTTTCCTCGCTGAGGAGGGACACGAACAAGGGGACTTCGGTTCTTCTCAGCCCAGGCGATGTACACTGGAGCTTCATACCCGGGAACAAGGCGCTTGTACGAATTGACCAAGGGGTTGGTGATAGCGGTGATAGCAGGTGCATGCTCTAAGAGTCCAGCGATGAAACCTTTTGCAATGCGGCTGAGGCCATCGGGGCTCTGGGGATCGTAAAAAAGATTTTCGTCGCCCCGGAAGAGGGAAAGATGGGTGTGCATACCGGATCCAGGAACTCCATAAAGGGGCTTGGGCATGAAGGTTGCAACGTATCCCTTCCGAAGGGCAAGGGTTTTCACAGCAAGCTTAAGAGTAATGAGGTTATCAGCAATCTTCAGGGCGTTGCCGTATTCAAAGTCGATTTCATGCTGTGAAGGAGCCACTTCATGATGGGATGCCTCTATTCGGAAACCAAGCTCTTCAAGGGCAATGACCATATCTCGCCGAAGACTCTCTTCAAGGTCGAGAGGAAGGAGGTCAAAGTAGCTCCCATGGTCGCTGGTCACGACCCGTCCCTGCTCGTACTTCAAAATGAAAAACTCCGCCTCTGTTCCAACTTTAAACTCGTAGCCCTTTTCCTCAGCCTCTTTGAGGACACGCTTGAGGTTGGTACGAGGACATCCCTCGAAGGGGCTTCCATCGGGTCGACAAACGTCGCAGATGACACGGGCAACTCGTTCTTCTTCCCAGGGACAGACGATAAAGGTCTCAAGGTCAGGAACGAGCTTCATGTCCGATTCTTCGATTCGGACGAACCCCTGGATTGAAGACCCATCAAAGTTCACTCCCTCTTCCAAGGCTGCAGGGAGTTTCTTAACCGGGATTTCAACATTCTTAGGGATGCCTAAAACATCGACGAATTGCAAACGAACAAAACGAATACCCATTTTTTCCACTTCTCTCAGTATATCCCGTATTTCCTGCATCCCCCTATCGCCTCCATTCTCCCACAAGCTCTTTGAAACTCTTCTGCCATGCTTTCCAGAGCTCCTCCAGGCTTTTCCTCTCCTCTGCGACAAAAGCAAAGCCTTCAGCACACATCCGGAGCACTTCCCTCTTACTTGTGCTCCCAAAGGAAACCTTTCTCTCTACAGAGCGCCTTTCATCGACAACCTCTTGAACACGAGTATCATACAGGTATGCCCATTCCCCAAAATCCTCAGGAACAAGGTCCCCCAGCGTTCTTCCTTCCCTAAGGAGCTTGCGGACAATACTTCCTACGAGTTCATGGGCTTTTCTGAAGGGAAGGCCCTTGGTGACAAGGTACTCACAGAGATCCGTTGCGGTCAGGAAACCTTCCTTCAGAGCTTTCTCCATGTTTTCCGGGTTCGGAAAAACATGGTCGACAAGGCGTGCCGCAACGGAGACCATGGCAAGACCCTCCTGGACGGCCCGCAAAAGCGGACGCTTATCCTGCTGGAGATCCCGATTGTAGCTTAGAGGAAGACCCTTAAGAGTAACTGCAAGGCTCACCCATGAGGAGAGGATTTCCCCAGTCTTACCTCGGAGAAGCTCAGCCACATCCGGATTTTTCTTCTGCGGCATGATACTCGATCCGGTTGTAAAAGCGTCATCGATGGAGAGAAAGGAGAAAAAGGGCGTACTCCAGAGAACTACCTCCTCTCCAAGACGACTAAGATGCAGGGCAAGGGTAGAAAACGCATGGAGCACGTCAAGGATGAAATCCCGATCCGATACGGCGTCCATCGCGTGTTCCTGAACTTTTGGGAAGGCGAGAACCTCTGCCACGAAAAATCGGTCAAGGGGGAGCGATGTTCCGCAGAGAGCTGCAGCCCCAAGAGGAGAGACATTCACCCGGCTTAAGGCCTCCTTAAAGCGCGCAACGTCTCTTTGCAGCATGAAGAAATACGTCAGAAGGTGGTATGAGAAGAGCACCGGCTGCGCAGGTTGGAGATGAGTAAATCCAGGCATGACAAGATCTCTGTACTCCTCTGCTCTCCTGAGGAGAGACTCTTCAAGCGCAAGAATGCCCTCGAGGCATTCGGCAATCTTCTCTCGGAGATACAACCGTTCGTCAAGGACAATTTGGTCGTTACGGCTCCTTCCGGTGTGCAACTTCCCCGCAAGATCGCCAATACGCGCTTTAAGGGAAATCTCGACAAGGCTGTGTACGTCTTCAAAGGGCGAGGGGTCAATCTTTCCTGCCTGGAGATCTCGGTACACCTCTCGAAGACCAGAAATAATGCGTGACGCCTCGTCATCACTTAAAAGTTGGGACTTTGCCAAACCCAGGCAATGGGCAATGCTTCCCCAAATATCGTAAGGGTACAGAAGGTAGTCATCGTGAATTGAGGTGGAGAAGGAGAAAACCTGAGCGTCAAGTTCCTTCTCCATCCGGCTTCCCCAGAGTCGCATGATTACTCACCACAGCTCTTCCGGCATCGCCGCGCCACCACCGCCTGGGTCCTTGAAGGAAGGCCCCAAATGGTTATGAAGCCCTCACTGGCTTTGTGGTCGAAAAGATCGCCCTTGTCGTAAGTCGCAAGGCCAAAGTCGTACAGGGAGTACTCAGATTTCCTTCCCACAACTCGCATACTCCCTTTGTAGAGTTTTACGCGGACCGTCCCGGTGATTCTCTGAGCAAGGGAACGCATGAAAGCATCCAGAGCCTCCCTGAGGGGTGAGTACCAGAGACCCTCATAGACAAGCTGTGCATACCGTTCTTCAAGGTATGGCTTAAAGTGCGTGACTTCCCTCGGTAGGATGAGCTGTTCAAGGTCACGGTACGCCTCAAGGAGGATAAGTGCCGCGGGGCACTCATAGACCTCCCGGGACTTAATGCCTACAAGGCGGTTCTCCATGTGGTCAATACGACCAAAGCCGTGTTCCCCTCCGATCCGATTCAACTCCTCCACGAGGTTTATGAGCGAGTAGTACTGTCCCCAGAGGAGCTTTGGCACACCCTCTTCGAACCCAATTTCAAGGTACTCTGGCTCATCAGGAGCCTCAAGGGGATTTTTCGTCCAAGCGAAAACATCCTCAGGAGGTTCAACCCATGGATCTTCGAGGACACCACATTCTATGCTCCGTCCCCAGATATTCTGGTCGATACTGTATGGGCGTTCTACAGTTACAGGAACAGGGATCCCATGAGCATTAGCGTACTCTATTTCCTCTTCCCTTGTCCATCCCCACATACGTGCCGGGGCAATGACCTTAAGATCCGGGTTGAGAGCGGCTACTGCTACTTCAATACGCACCTGGTCATTCCCCTTTCCCGTACACCCGTGAGCTACCATTGTCGCCCCCTTTTCTTCAGCCACTTTCACGAGATACTTCGCAATAAGCGGTCGCGAGAGCGCCGTGGAAAGGGGATACCGCCTTTCGTAGAGGGCCTTTGCCCAGAGTGCTGGGAGAACGTATTCGTGAAGGAATTCCTCCTTTACGTCAAAAACCAGCGCTTCTTTGGCTCCGATACTTAGGGCTTTCTTTTGAATTTCTGCAATGTCCTTGCCCTGCCCAAGGTCAAGGGTTACCGCGTAAACCTCCGCCTGAAACTCTTCCTGGAGCCACCGAATGGCGACGGAGGTATCAAGCCCTCCCGAATATGCCAGAACAACCTTTTTCGTTGATCCCACCTTTTACAACCTCCTTTCAAAGACCTGCGAGGACTTCCTGCAGGATATCCATTCCCCGGTGGAGGTCTGCCTCAGAAACCACAAGAGGAGGAAGGAAACGAACAGTGTCCTCGTTGCAGGCATTAACGAGGACTTTTCGCATAAACATCCTCTCTGCCACCTCTTTCGCTCTTTTTGGAACTTCAAGTCCCCACATGAGGCCAAGGCCCCGAACTTCCCTCACCTTCTCCGGGAAAGAAAGTCGTATAGACTCAAGACGTTCCTTAAGGAGTTCTCCCTTCTTCCGAACGGCGCGCAAAAACTCTTCCTGCGACACCGTGTCCACAACGACACAGGCACTGCGGGCGGCCACCGGGTTTCCACCAAAGGTACTTCCGTGGTCCCCCCGATGGGTAATCTCCACAATCTTCTCATTCACAAGGACAGCGCCAATAGGCAACCCTCCCCCGAGGCCTTTAGCCAGGGTCACAATGTCCGGGCGGACACCAAAATACTCAAAAGCAAAGAGTGTCCCTATCCGACCCATGCCGCATTGCACTTCGTCGAAGATAAGGAGGATATCCCGCTCATCACAGATTTTCCGAAGTTCGGCAAGAAACTCCAGAGTGCAAGGGTAAATTCCTCCCTCTCCTTGTACCGGTTCTACGATGATGGCGCAAACTTCTTCAGAGAGAACTCGCCGCACACTCTCGATGTCATTAAGGTCTCCAAAGAAAATTCCTGGTGGAAAAGGATCGAGGTCTCTGTGGAATTTCTCTTGCCCAGTTACCCCAAGAGTCAGAAGGGTTCTCCCATGAAACGATCGTCGAAAGGCGACGTAAGCGTAACGGCTCCCGTGCTTTCGCTTTCCATAGAATCTCGCCATTTTCAGAGCTACTTCGTTCGCCTCAGCGCCACTGTTGACAAAGAAGACTTTTGAAAACCCAGAATAATGGATAAGCTTCTCGGCAAGCTCTACCTGGGGAACATTGTAAAAGAGGTTTGAAGTATGCATGACTCGCTCCACTTCGGCGTGAATAGCTTCCTTGAGAGGTCCGTAACCATATCCCAGGAGGTTCACAGAGATGCCACTCAAAAGGTCAAGATAGGCATTCCCTTCGGGATCGAAAAGATACGTGCCTTCCCCCCGTACAAAGACTGCCGGCATTCTCTGGTATGTTCCAAGAAAGTAGCGGGCTTCTTTCTCAATAATGCTCTCAGAGAATGACTCGAGTACCACGAATCCGTCCTCCCTCACAAAGCACTGGAAGGTGAGCGATTTCTCCACCTTCGCTTATGAACACCTCACGGACGCTTCCACGAAGGACTTGCAGGAGAGCCTGAAGCTTCGGAATCATGCCACCCCGGATCACACCTTTTGCGAAAAGGTCTTCCATTTCCTCCGGTGTGATTGTCTCAAGAAGAGAACCACGGTTCTCTGGATCCCGAAGCACCCCAGGAACATCCGAAAAAAGCAGAAGGTAATCAGCCTGCAATGCCCGGGCAATGTGTGCCGCAACCCAATCGGCATTCACGTTAAGGGCTTCCCAACCCTTGTCCCCACAAACGGGAGAGACAACTGGTACAAATCCCCCCTCCCAAAGGGCGAAGAGAATTCGTGTATTCACCTGCGTTACATCTCCCACCTGCCCAAGGTCGATTTCTCGTCCGTCTTTCTTCAGGGTGTATCGCTCACCCTGGAGCAAGAAAGCATCTCTTCCACTAATGCCACAGGCAGGGACACCGCAGCGCAAGAAGTTCCCAACAAGCATTTTGTTGAGAAGACCACTGAGGACCATTTCGACGATCTCCATCTCCTCTTTTGGCGTGATTCGCAATCCTTCCACAAACTGTGGCGTCTTCCCAAGTTTCTGCAACATCTCCGTAAGTTGTGGTCCTCCCCCATGAACCACAACGACTCGAACACCTCTCTCTATAAGGGTTTTCACTGCTGCAGGCAGAGTTGTTTCCTCTGGAGTGAGGAGTTTCCCACTAATCTTCAGGACAAACTTCATAGCATCCCCATCTCCTCAGGTGTAGTGGCTGTTAATACGCACATATTCCAGGGAGAAATCGCATGTCCATACCTCAAAGGAAGCATGCCCCAACCCAAGGTCAATGCAAATGGCGATTTCCCTTTTTTCCATGGCTTTCTTCAGCATCTCCCGTGAGGTGTCCTGAGCTCGCATCCCATGCCGCACACAAAGAACATCATTGAGAGTAATGCTGATTCTTTCAGGATCCAAGGGCACACCACTCCGGCCTAAGGCAGCCATAATGCGACCCCAGTTTGGATCCTCACCAAAGAGGGCTGTCTTCACAAGAGGCGATTCGGCAACCGTAAAGGCACAGAGTCGTGCTTCCTCCTCGCTCCTTGCCCCCTCCACCCTCACAGTCACAAACTTTGTCGCACCCTCTCCATCCCGAGCGAGGTCTTTGGCAAGTTCCTCACAAACGAAAAATAAGGCCTCTCGAAAAAGTCGTATCGAAGCCTCATCTGCAAGCATTACTCCACTTGCGCCATTCGCAAGAAGGAGCACCATGTCGTTTGTGCTTGTGTCCCCATCTACGGTAACATGGTGAAAGCTTCGATCCACAGCTTCACGGAGCATAAGCTCAAGATCCTCGCGACGAATGGAAGCATCGGTAATGAGGAAAGAAAGCATGGTAGCAAGGTTCGGCCGAATCATACCGGCTCCTTTTGCAATGCCTGCAAGGCGCACACTACGTTCACCAAGGGACAGAACTACTGCTCTCTCTTTCGGGAAAGTATCGGTCGTCATAATAGCTCTTGCAGTTTCTCGGCTCGACTTTTGTCCCGGGAGGAGAGATGCAAGGTGTTGCAAACCCCTGTCAATCTTTTCAAGGGGTAGGAACTCGCCAATAACTCCCGTAGAAGCTACAGCGACGAGGGAAGGATCTCGCAGGCCAAAATAGAGAGCAGCCCGCTCCGCCACCCACTCCGCATCCTCTTCTCCTTTTTTCCCTGTACACGCATTGGCTACACCGCTGTTTACCACGATAAGCTGCAGAAGACCGTTCTTTTCAAGGTGCCTTTTCGTCACGAGTACCGGTGCTGCCTTTACTTCGTTACGTGTAAACATCCCTGCCGCTACTGCAGGAACCTCCGAGAGAATAACAGCAAGGTCATTTTTGTCCTTCTTTATACCACAGTGAATACCAAGAGATGAAAACCCTGAAACGACATCCAGTCCTCCCTCAAGAACGTGAAACACATTCTAACCCCCTTATGGGTAAAGAACCCCAGTTGGAAGACCAACCCTTTCGTCGATGTCAAACATAACGTTGAGGTTCTGTACCGCCTGTCCAGAAGCACCCTTCGTCAGATTATCGATAGCTGCAACAACGACAAGGGTATGTGTCCCCACTTTGCGCAAGCCCATGTCTATGAAGTTTGAGCCCACAACCCACTTGAGTTCTGGGAAATACCCTTTCGGAAGCACACGAACCCAGGGTTCTTCCGCAAATGCCTCCTCCCAGAGAGCAAGAAGTCCCTCCTCTGAAATGTCCCTTTGCAGCGTTGCGTAGATAGTACTTATGATACCCCGTTTCAGGGGAAGAAGATGGGGAACAAAGACAACCTGGTACTCTCCTTTTCCAAGGAAGGAAAGCTGTTCTCCAATTTCAGGAGTGTGGCGGTGAACACCTATACTGTAGGCTTTGCAGTTTTCGTCCACTTCACAAAAATGGAGTTCGTCGCTTGCTTTCTTTCCCGCACCTGAAACTCCTGATTTGCTATCCACGACAATTGAGGGCCCAAGAAGTCCCTGCTGCAGGAAAGGGAAAAGAGGAATAATCACCGAAGTAGGATAACACCCCGGATTGGCCACAAGACGCGCACCCCGGATGTGTTCCCTGTAGATTTCGGGGATTCCGTATACAGCTTGAGAAAGAAGATCCGGAGCTTTATGAGGAACCTTATACCATGTTTCATAGGTTCCAGGATTCCGGAAACGAAAGTCAGCACTGAGGTCTATGACCCGGGTCTTTTCAAGGAGCCGAGGAACATACTCCATTGCCACTCCATGAGGAAGTGCCACAAAAACTGCATCTACTTCTTCTGCCCGATCAAAAACCTCTTGACCGGAAATCACAAATTCGCTTCGCTTACGCCAGGCTGGACAGTATTCTCCAAGAGGTATTTGAGCAAAGCGTTCGCTATGCATCCACCGAACTTCAACCTCGGGATGCTCAGTAAGAATTCGCAAAAGTTCAAGGCCAGTGTATCCCGTACTTCCAAGAATCCCCACTTTTACCACGTAAATTCACTCCTCAAAAAACTCGGAAGCTACCTACGCTCTGGACGAAACACGAGCTGGGATGAGACCAAGTTGGCGCATGACTTCAACAAGCTTTTCTTCCTTCTCCTGCTCAAGGGGGCACAAGGGAGGACGAGCCTCTCCCACCTCAAAACCCACAAGCTGGAGAGCCCGTTTTACAGGAATAGGATTCGTGGAGAGGAAGAGAGCTCGGAAAAGGGGGTAAAGGCGCAGGTGAATGGATCGAGCTTCCTCGATTTCGCCTTTCTCAAAAGCAAGGATCATACGCTTGATATCCTGTCCCACAAGGTGGGAGGCCACACTGACAACCCCAACACCTCCAAGAGCAAGTACAACAAGAGTCATATTATCGTCACCACTGTACAGAGCAAAACCCTTTGGAAGTAGTGATGCAAGACGCGAAAGCTGATCAGGGTTTCCAGAGGCCTCTTTCAAGGCAACCACATTTTTAAGCTCTGCCAGACGAGCCACAGTCTCAGGCTCAACGTTCACCCCGGTACGAGAAGGGATATTGTAGAGCATAATAGGGAGACTTACTGCCT
>JBDIWL010000037.1:0-9287 GCA_039638315.1 Candidatus Caldatribacterium thermophilum
TGGGAGAAGAAACTCGAGTAGAAGGGGGGAGGCTTGTGGCAAGACTCGCTCCGTCGATTCTCTCTTGCGATTTCTCTCAGTTTCGGGAGCAACTCCTCGCGGCTTGGGAAGGTGGCGCGGAAATCATCCACGTAGATGTGATGGATGGGCATTTTGTCCCAAACCTGACCTTTGGTCCCCCCATTGTTGCAGCTGTTCGGAAAGTACTCCCCTCTGCCTTTATCGACGTCCATCTCATGGTGGATAACCCACGACGCCTTATCCAGGATTTTGCCCAGGCTGGGGCGGACCTCATAAGCTTCCATGTAGAAGCTGTGCCAGATTTCGACGCGGTACTCCAGGATATCGCCAAGGCAGGCAAGAAAAGCGGTCTTGCCCTGTGTCCGGGGACCCCTCTTTCGGTTCTTGAGCACGTCCTTGAGAAAGTCTCTTTGGTGCTCCTTCTTACCGTGAACCCGGGTTTCGGGGGTCAGAAGTTCATCCCGGGGATGGAAGAGAAAATCCGCGCTCTGCGAAGGATGATTAGAGAGAGGGGGCTCAGGGTGGACGTTGCAATTGACGGAGGGGTGAAGGAGGAGAATATCGAGTTTCTTGCCTCTTGCGGTGCCTCGATTATTGTGGCAGGTTCTCTGGTGTTCACAGCTCCAGACATTCGTGCGACCGTACGCCGCCTCACCAGAGCCATTCAGGTGTACTGATAGCCCGATAGAGAACTCTATCGGGCTATGCTTTTTGCACTTTTCCTGCCTTGAGGCACGAGGTGCACACGTAGAGGCGTTGTACCCTTCCTTCCACAAGAGCGCGCACTCTCTGGACGTTTGGCCTCCAGAGCCTGCGGCTCACCCGGTGAGAGTGGCTGATTTGGTTTCCGAAAGAACTCTTCTTTCCGCAGACTTCGCACTTTGCCATGTTCGATTCCCCGCTTTCCTTGGTCGTAGACTGAGCACAATATACCAGCTTTCCTGTGGAGTCGCAAGTCCTCAGGGTTTACAGAATACGGCGAATCTTTTAAAATGTTTCTCAGGAAATCGGGAGTTTCATTCTTGTGCAGAAGGAGGAACATAAATGGCGAGTGTTACTTTGAAGAACGTCGTAAAGCGGTTTGGGGATGTTATTGCGGTGAACAACGTGAGTCTTGAGATTAAGGATCAGGAATTTGTGGTTCTCGTTGGTCCCTCAGGTTGTGGTAAGACCACGACACTTCGCATGATTGCAGGGCTTGAGGAAGTGGATGAGGGAGAAATCTACATTGATGACGTCCTTGTGAATGATGTGCCACCAAAGGATCGCGATATCGCCATGGTTTTCCAGAACTACGCGCTCTATCCGCACATGAATGTGTACGATAACATGGCCTTTGGGTTGCGGCTTCGGAAGTTCCCCAAAGACGAAATTGATCGGCGAGTTAAAGAAGCTGCTGAGATTCTGGGTATTCAGGAACTCCTCTATCGGAAACCGAAGCAGCTCTCTGGTGGGCAGAGGCAGCGTGTTGCAGTGGGCCGAGCCATTGTCCGCCATCCCAAAGTGTTCCTTTTTGATGAGCCGCTTTCAAACCTTGACGCAAAACTTCGTGTCCAGATGCGGGCTGAACTTGCCAAGCTCCACGATCGTCTGAAGACCACAATGATTTACGTCACTCATGACCAGGTTGAAGCCATGACTCTTGGGGACCGCATTGTCGTTATGCGGGATGGGGTTGTGCAGCAGGTTGGAACCCCCCTTGAGCTCTACAACAAACCCATCAACAAATTCGTCGCTGGTTTCATTGGTACCCCTTCCATGAACTTCCTTGACGTGGTCCTCAAGAAGGAGAACGATACGCTCATTCTTGACGGAGGTTCTTTCAAAATCAAAGTTCCTGCTGAGTATAAGGCTGCTCTTGAGCCGTACGTCAACAAGGAGGTAACCTTTGGTATCCGTCCGCAAGACGTGTACGACCTTGCAGTTTCTAAGGACATGCTCCGGGATGATGGTAACGTCATTGACGCCGTGGTGGATGTTATCGAGCCCCTTGGTTCTGAGCAAATTATCTATCTTACTTCTGGTCCACATACCATTGTTGCTGTTTTGGATATGCAGACCCATACTGAAGTTGGAGCGAGCATGAAAGTGGTGGTGGATACAAGCAAGATGCACGTGTTCGACATTAACACGGAGCGGGCCATTATATGATTGCTTTCTTTCAGAAGTTCGTGTATTATAAGGTGCTTAATGCATTCAAGCAAAGGGGGTAAGGACTCATGAAGGTTGCGATCAACGGATTCGGAAGGATTGGGCGACTGGTGTTCCGTAGGATTCTTGAAGTTGGTGGAGACATAGATGTCGTAGCGGTAAATGACCTCACAAGTGCCAAGGTTCTTGCGCATCTTCTCAAGTACGATTCTGTCCATGGAAAGCTTCCTAATACAGTTGAAGCCACCGACGATGCTCTCATCGTTGACGGAAAAACTATCAAGGTCTTTGCCCAAAAGGATCCGGCCCAGCTTCCCTGGAAGGACCTGGGGGTTGAGCTGGTCATTGAGTCGACTGGAAAATTCACCGATCGTCAAGGAGCCTCTTTGCACCTTCAGGCGGGAGCACAAAAAGTTCTGATTACTGCCCCTGCCAAGAATCCCGATGTGACTATCGTTATGGGTGTCAACCATACCATGTACGATAAAGCGAACCACCACATCGTGTCGAATGCATCCTGCACGACGAACTGCCTCGCTCCCGTTGTCAAGGTTCTCCATGAGAACTTTAAGATTCAGCGGGGTTTCATGACCACTGTCCATGCGTACACTAATGACCAGGTCATTCTCGATTTCCCACACAAAGACCTTCGGCGGGCTCGGGCAGCAGCTATGTCCATGATTCCAACCACAACTGGAGCTGCAGTGGCCATGGGGGAAGTTATCCCAGACCTCAAAGGGAAACTTGATGGCATGGCCATTCGTGTACCCACTCCTGATGTATCCATTGTGGACTTTGTGGCTGTGGTAGAAAAGGAACCCACAAAAGAAGAAGTCAACGAAGCTTTGAAAAAAGCTGCTGAGGGAGAACTGAAGGGTATTCTCGCCTACTGTGAGGAACCCCTTGTGTCGATAGATTTCCTCCACACCACAGAATCTTCCATTGTTGATGCACTCTCCACCAAAGTCATCGGGAACATGGTGAAGGTCCTTGCCTGGTACGACAATGAGTGGGGGTATTCTTGCCGCGTTGTCGATCTTGCCCAGTACATGATGCGGTAGAAGGGATCCTCGCATGAGTCGTGTCCTCATTGCTGCCGGAAACTGGAAAATGCACAAGACCATGGAGGAGGCCTCGGTATATGCCGAGGCCTTCCTTCCACAGATGCGGATGTATCGTGGCCTTGAGGTTGTCATCTGTCCTCCTTTCACCGCCCTCTCGGTGCTCCGGGATGCCTTTCGTGGTACTCAGGTGCAGCTTGGAGCCCAAAACGTCCACTGGGAAACCCAGGGGGCGTTCACGGGGGAAATTTCTGTCCGTATGCTCCAGGAATTTGGGTGTCGGTACGTCATTGTGGGGCATTCCGAGCGGCGACATATCTTCCGCGAGACTCCTGAGGAGGTTGGTCTTAAGGTCAAAACGCTCTGTGTTTTTGGTATCTCCCCCATCCTCTGTGTTGGAGAAACACTCGAAGAACGGGATAGGGGAAAGACGTATGAAGTAGTTCGGGAACAGCTCCAGAAAGGTGTTGCTCATCTCTCCTCCGAAGAGGCTCGTGCCCTGGTCATTGCCTATGAGCCGGTCTGGGCTATTGGAACTGGGAGAGCAGCAACTCCAGAAGACGCTGAAGAGGTCATTTCCTTTATCCGGGAAGAACTTGCTCAAAGCTTTGGTCCTCATGTTGCTGAACGAGTTCGGATTCTCTATGGAGGAAGTGTAACCCCGGATAACGTCTTTTCCTTTGTAGTGCAGAAGAATATCGATGGAACGCTTGTAGGTGGAGCAAGCCTCGACCCCTCGAAATTCCTTTCCATTGTTGAGGAAACAGAACGAGCGTTCATTGCGAAGAATAAAGGGGCTTAGCCTATGGAAGCATGGATGGTTATTCAGATTGTGGTTTCAGTAGTTCTCATCCTCGTTGTTGTATTGCAGCCTCGTAAATCTGGTGTTGGTGGGGGGATTTTTGGAGGTATGACCCGGGCAGACCGGAGTGCCAGATTCAAGGCTCTCCCGGTGCTGAGTAAGCTCACCGTTGTCTTTGGTGTGGCGCTCATGGTTCTGTCTCTTGCCTTTTCCCTCCTCCTTGCTCGGTAAGGGGGAACTCAGGTGCAGCGGTCTTGGATTACCTCTCTTGAAGAGGTACTGGCATTCGCTCCCGAAAGGGAGCGACGTTTCTACTCGGCGACCCATGAGGAGATTCGAAAGGGGTACACAACGGATGTCTATTTCGTCACCGCCCAGGAAATTCTTCGCCACCTCAACCTCGCTGACACCGTTGTGACTGCTGAGATTTTCCCCCGCCGGTCTGGCGTTCTCTGTGGTGTTTCGGAAGTGTTGCATCTCCTTGCGGAGAGTAACGTTGAAGTGTGGAGTCTTGAGGAGGGAGAGGAGTTTACCGCGAAGGAGGTGATTATGCGCATCCGGGGGCCGTATTCGGAGTTTGGCATCTTTGAAACGCCACTCCTTGGTATACTTGCCCACAGTTCCGGGTGGGCTACGGCGGCGCGGGAGTGCAAGAAAGCAGCGGGGGACAAAACGGTTATTTGCTTCGGTGCCCGTCACGTGCATCCCGCAGTAGCTCCGGTTCTTGAGCGGGCGGCTCTCGTTGGTGGTGTGGATGGTGCGGCATGTATCCTTGGGGCAAAGCTCTTTGGTAAGGAGCCGGGAGGAACAATTCCCCATGCGGTTATTCTCATTGTGGGAGACACAGTGATTACTGCTAAGGCTTTTGAAGAAGTTGTGCCACCGAGTTTCCCAAGGATTATTCTTGTGGACACCTTTAAGGACGAGGCTGAAGAGTCGCTCCGGGTGGCAAGGGTTCTGGGGGAAAAGCTTTCTGGTGTCCGGTTGGACACCCCTGATGAGCGGGGAGGGGTCACTCCAGCGCTTGTGGAGGAGGTTAGGGAGAGGCTGCGGCAGGCTGGTTTCCCGCATGTGAAGATTGTCGTCTCTGGAGGGTTGAACCCGGAAAAAATCGCCCTTCTACGGGATAAGGCTGATGTTTTTGGGGTCGGAAGCTACATAAGCGGTTTTCCACCTATTGATATGACCATGGATATTAAGGAAGTGGCTGGGCAGAATGTGGCCAAAAGAGGGCGAATTCCGGGAATTATTCCCAATCCTCGCCTGAAGCGGTTAAAATAGGAGGTGTGCCATGAAAAGGTTTTTTGCGGTTTTGAGTCTTGCGCTTTTTATTTTCCTGTGGGTACCCTTTGCCTTTTCAGAGGTGAAAAACCCCGATACCTATATTTACCTGGCTATTGGAGAAGCGGATACCCTTGACCCACACTATGCGTACGACACGGCAAGCGGTGAGGTTATCAACTTCGTGTACGAGAACCTCATAGCGTACAAAGGAGAGAGCGTAACGGAGTTTGTTCCTCGCCTGGCAACAGAGGTTCCCACTGTGGAAAATGGTCTTGTCCGGGACGAGGGGAAAACGTACGTTTTCCCCATCCGGAAAGGAGTCAAGTTCCACAACGGCAACGAGTTGACCCCCGAAGACGTGGAATACAGTTTCGAGCGAGGCATTCTTTTTGACCCGTACGCAGGACCTATGTGGATGCTCATCGAGGCGCTCTTTGGATATGAGACGCTTGAAGACTTTGTGCAGGATAAAATTGGAGTTGCCTGGAGCGAAATGGTGGATGAAGAAGGCAATCTGAAGAGTGAAGAGTACCGGCAGAAACTCATCGACTTTTACACCACCTATATTGACCCGGCTATCGAGGTAGAGGGAGATACTGTAGTCTTCCGTCTCACCAGGCCCTTTGCGCCTTTTTTGAGTATTCTTGCGCAAAACGCAAGCTGGAGTGCCATCCTCGATAAGGAAACCTGTGTTGCTCTTGGTCTCTGGGATGGGCAGGCCGATGGATGGTGGAAGTACCATAACTGGAAGAAGGAGAAGAGCCCACTTTATGAAAAAGCGATTGGTACGGGTCCCTTTAAGCTCCTTGAGTGGGACAGGACGCAGCAGAAGGTCACCCTGGTGCGAAACGAGGAGTACTGGGGAGAGAAGCCGAAGCTTGCCAAAGTCATTATCTGGGGTGTTGATGAATGGAGTACTCGAAGGTCTATGCTTGAGGCAGGTGACGCAGATCAAATCTATACGCCACTTCAGTACCTTGACCAGGTGAAGGGGTTGCCAGGAGTCGTCATCCGGGAGGGTTCCCGCCTCACCATTACTGCCTTGCACTTCAACTGGAGCGTTGCCAAGGACAGCAAGTACCTGGGAAGCGGGAAACTCGACGGTGAAGGTATTCCTCCGGATTTCTTTAGCGATGTGCACGTGCGAAAAGCTTTTTCGTACGCCTTCGACTACGACACCTTTATAGAACAGGTGCTCAAGGGATATGGACATCGTATTCCTTCGGTTATCCCGCGAGGACTCCTTGGTTTCAACGAGAATCTCCCCATGTACCCCTTTGACCTTGAGAAGGCAAAGGAGGAGTTTCAGAAAGCCTGGAATGGGGAAGTCTGGGAGAAAGGGTTCAAGCTCACGCTTTTGTACAATACTGGAAACGAAGCACGGCAAACCGCCTGTGAAATGCTCAAGGAGCATATCGAATCGCTGAATCCAAAGTTTAAGATTGAAGTTCAGGGAGTGCAGTGGCCAACATATCTTGACGCTTACCGGCAGGGCCAGCTTCCTGCGTTCATTATCGGGTGGCTTGCCGATTACCCAGACCCTCATAATTTCATTTTCACCTACTACCACAGCAATGGTGTGTACGGTACGACTCAGGGAGAGGCCTTTCGCAAGTTTGCCCAGGAAAACCTCGATGCGCTCATCGAAAAGGCTATTGAGGAAACAGATCCTGCGAAACGACAGGCTCTGTACGAGGAAATTCAAAAGATTGCCTATGAGAACGCCCTGGGTATACCCCTGTACCAGCCAGAAGAGGTGTACGCTATGCGCAGCTGGGTCAAGGGATGGGCATTTAACCCCATGCGTCCTGGAGAGGCAAACTACGATGGTATCTGGAAGGAAGAGTGAGGTGATACTCCGTTTTGACCCTGCAGGAGCCATGGCTCCTGCAGGGCTTAACCTGTGCCTATGATTTTCTACATTCTCAGGCGTCTTTTGTTTCTCCCTGTAACCCTTTTTGGGATTTCTCTTCTCCTTTTCCTTATGATTGGTCTTCTTGGACCATATCAGCGCCTGGCTACCTTTATCAACAGTCCTGAGCGCCTGAAAGGGGTTGATGTCGATAAACTCGTTGAGCTCTATGGGCTCAACGACCCCCTCATTGTTCAGTACGGTCGCTGGTTGAAAAATGTCCTTCAGGGGAACCTCGGATGGTCCTATGTGGGAAAGGAGCCAGTGCTTTCGGCGATTCTCAAGCGTTTCCCCTATACCCTGGAGCTTGCCCTTTTTGCTGCTATTCCCATTATCTTTCTTGGGACGTCTCTTGGAGTTCTTGCGGCGCTCCACCACAACAAGCCTCTGGATCATGGGCTGCGTATCTTCGCTGTGGTGGGGTGGTCGTTTCCGGATTTCGTTTTTGGGCTCTTTGTCCTCATGCTCTTTTATGGTACCCTTGGATGGTTCCCGCCAGGGAATCTCAGTGTCTGGGCTGAGGAAATCGTGAAGTCCCCGTATTTCCGGAGTTTTACGGGGATGCTCACCCTTGACGCTCTCCTCAACGGACGGTTCGATGTCTTTCTTGATGCGCTGCGACACCTTGCTGGCCCGGTGCTCACCCTGACGTATGTAGAATTTGCCTTTCTTCTCAGGATTACCCGCTCTTCGATGCTTGAGGTCCTTCGCAAGGAGTACGTTCGAACGGCTCGAGCAAAAGG
The DNA here is from genome assembly GCA_039638315.1 of Candidatus Caldatribacterium thermophilum. Classification (GTDB taxonomy): domain Bacteria; phylum Atribacterota; class Atribacteria; order Atribacterales; family Caldatribacteriaceae; genus Caldatribacterium; species Caldatribacterium thermophilum. The sequence goes on from JBDIWL010000037.1 coordinate 7,975, forward strand.
CCTTGATGAGCGCGTGGTGATCCACAAGCATGCAAAAAGGAATGCCCTGATTCCGGTAGCCACGGTATCCGGCCAGACAATCATCGGGCTTCTTGCTGGGACAGTCATTGTGGAGACGATTTTCAACCGAACCGGCCTTGGGAGCTTCATAGCCCTTGCGGCTACACAGCTTGACTACGCTTCCATTATGGGTGGGACACTCTTTTTCGGGCTTATCTTGGTTATTGGGAACCTTTGCGTTGACCTCTCTTATGCCTTTATTGACCCTCGAGTGAGGCTTGAGTGATGCGGGAAGAAACGAAAAAAGCACTGCGGCGGCTTTTCTCCAATGCCTCTGGAGTTCTGGGTATTGTTCTCCTTGGGTTTTTTGTTGTTGTGGCACTCTGTGCCCCATTCCTCGCTCCCCCAAAGCCTGGTCGGGACCCGTATTTCATGCCTGTTGTAACTTGGAGTGCCGATCCCCTTCCCCCCTCCTGGGAGCATCCCTTTGGTGTTGCTGGAAAGCGAGATATTTTCTACGGGGTCGTTTGGGGGACACGCACAGCTTTCCGAATCGGTATCCTTGTGACCCTTGCCTCAACAGCTATTGGGCTCCTTGTGGGATCCCTTGCTGGATACTTTGGAAGGATTCTCGACGAAGTCCTCATGCGAGTAACCGATATCTTCATGGCCATTCCTTTTCTTGTGGCTGCTATGGTGCTCACCACGATCCTTGGTACAGGACTCGACAAGGTGATGATTGCCCTTGTGGTCTTTAGCTGGATGTATCCTGCGCGTCTCATCCGGGGAAATATCCTCCAGGTTAAGGAAGAGCAATTTGTCCTTGCTGCGAAGTCTCTTGGGGTGAGCGATCTCGTGGTGATTCTTCGTCATGTCCTTCCCAACGCCATTTTTCCGGTGCTCATTCAGGCTTCTATGCGCATGGGGTCGCTGGTGATCACAGCCGCTGCTTTGAGTTTTCTTGGTCTTGGGGCGCCTCAGGGGTACGCCGACTGGGGGGCGCTCCTCAATTACGCCCGGAACTGGATGCTTGGGGGGTATGGGGCAACGTTCAAGTACTGGTATATGATTGCCTTTCCAGGAGGAGCCATGGTACTCTTTGTCCTTGCTTGGAACCTCCTTGGTGATGCGCTACGCGACGCTTTTGACCCTCGCCTCCGGTGGTGATACCTTCATGCTCCTTGAAGTGAGAAATCTCCGAGTGTACTTCCGGAACGATGCAGGTCAGGAGCTTCGGGCAGTTGATGGAGTGAGTTTTTCTGTGCCCCGCGGAAAAACCGTTGCTCTCGTTGGAGAGTCAGGGTGTGGAAAAA
>JBDIWL010000038.1:0-9242 GCA_039638315.1 Candidatus Caldatribacterium thermophilum
CATCAGTGGTCCTTTGTCATGGATATGGAGAACACGGAGGCGTTGCTCTTTCTCGAAGCTCCCTTTCCTCTTACCCGGAAGGAACGTCGTCTGTACACCCTCTTTGCCCGAAAGATTGAAGAAATCTTTCGCTTTATGCGACACTCCCAGGAAAGGGAGCAGCGCATCCAGGAGCTTGAATACCTTTCAATTACCGATGATCTCACCGGCCTCTACAATCGACGGGGTTTCCTTATCCTGGCGGAGCATGCTCTGCTCCAGGCAAGGCGCGAGGGGAAAGAGGCTGGGATTCTCTTCATCGACCTTGATAACCTCAAATGGATCAATGACCAGTTCGGCCATGGAGAGGGGGACAGGGTGCTCCAGGAGTTTGGTAGGATGCTCCGAAAGGTCTTCCGAAAATCCGATATCCTTGCCCGCATCGGTGGAGACGAGTTTGTGGTATTCCTGAAGGGGGTAAAGGATGCAGATCTTGAAAATATCCTCAACCGCCTCAGGGCTCTTGTTGCAGAATGGAATAGAAAGGCTTCGCGTCCCTATTGCCTTTCGTTCAGTGCTGGGTGGGCTCCCTCGCACCCCTTGGAGGTGCAAAGGGTACAGGAACTCCTTTCTTTTGCCGATGCCCGTATGTACGGGGAGAAGCGGAAGAAAAGGGAGGACGGTTCCCTCACCTCCCCGCAATGAGTGCTCCGAGGTGTTTGAGGATCTCTCCTGTCCTCTTTCCTGGAAGGATGAGAGTGAGGACATTTCGACCTCGTTCCCGGAGAGCTTCGCGGTCGGCAAGAGCCTGGATCGTCTTGAGGGTTCCAAAGCTCAGGGAGCTTTCCGGTTTCCCTGCTTCGTCGGGAATGGGGAGGTCTTCATCGCTTTCGGTGATAATCTGGAGAAAGCTCCCTTTTCCGCTATCCCCTTTGTGGAGCTGACCTGTTGAGTGGAGGTATCGGGGACCATACCCCAGGGTGACGATGGTTCCGTATTTCTCTTCGATTGCTGCACTGAGGGTTTCAAGGGCCTGAGCAATCTCGGTGCTGTATGGGGTAAACGCCTGGATGGCGAAGTATCCGTCGGATTTGCCTTTCCCCATAAATGACGCAAAAGCTTCCCCAAGGGAGGGAACCCGTTCTTCCCAGAGGAAGGTTACAGGTCCGTCGCTCTGGGCGTTTTCGGGAAGAGCGCCTTTTTTGGGATGACGCATCATTTCCCGCGTGAAGCGTTTGGTGAGTTCCACATCAGGCTGGTCAAAAGGATTGATGCCGAGGAAATATCCTGCAAGGGCTACGGCGAAGGCGAAAAGGTAAGCCTGTTCTCCAAGGGCGTATGGAGTCTCCACTGGTATGGCTATGTAGGGAAGCCCGTCACGTTCAAGAGTCCCAAGGAAGCGCTTGAGGGCTTCATCTTCCTTCTCGAAGAAAATTACGTACGCCGCATCTTTGCGGGGGAAGGTAACCAGCTGCTTCTTCACAACCGGAAGGATGCCCTTGCCGTCCTTTCCTGTACTCTCTGCGATGAGTTGCTCAAGCCACAGGCCGAAAGTTTCCAGTTGGGGCGATGGGAAGAGGAACACTACCTTGTCACATCCAGAAAGGGCAAGGCTTCCAAGGAAAGTTCCAATGATGGCCCCTCTGTTACTCTCAACAGGGAGATCAGGGAAACACGTTTCCATTCCCTTTTGGGCTTCCTTGAGAAGGGCTACGAGGTCCACACCAAGAAGGGCTGCCGGGAGAAGGCCAAAAAGGGAAAATATGGAGTACCGTCCCCCAATATTGGGATTGTTGCAGAGGATACTTCGGAATTGGTACCTCTGAGCTTCTTCCACAAGCGGACTTCCGGGGTCAGTAATGGCCATAAAATGGGCTCCAGGGTTTTTGATACCAGATTCCGCAAGGAATGTATAGAAGTACCGGAAAAGCACCGCTGTCTCGAGAGTTGTCCCTGATTTTGTGGAGACGATGTACAGGGTGGTTGCGGGATCCCCTGTGCAGGCAGTGATTGCTTCTGGGTCGGTGGTGTCAAGAACACAAAGGGGCAGGGCTTTCTCCCCTCTTGGGAAGACCTCGGAAAACATAAGGGGGGCAAGGCTTGAGCCTCCCATACCAAGGAGGACAGCTCTCGTATAACCCGCCTCGCGTATGGTGGCCGCAAGGTGTTCCAGGGTCTTGACCATACCCTGCATCCTGCAGGGTGCTTCAAGCCAATCGAGTCGGTCAACGATTTCCTGGGGCCGCCCACTCCACAGGGTGTAATCTTTGTTCCAGAGGCGTACTATGACGTCCTGTGAGGTTATACGACGCAGGGACTCTCTGAAGGCCTCTTCATGGTTTCCAAGGAAAATACTCCACCGCATAATGTTCCCTCCTCTCTTGCGCCATTGTACCCGAAGGGTGTGCCAGAGGGGAAGCATGGTATAATGGAAGCTGTAGCAAGGCTCAAAGGAGGGGTGGCTGTGCAGGTTCATTTCCAGGAAGTGCTGCGGAAGCCCCTTGAGGTTTTCAGCCAGGCTCCTGTGGTGCTTATTCCTGCTCTTGTTGCAGGGATTGTGAATCTTGCCATAGGTTTTGTTACGCTTCGCTCCCTTGGAGCTTTCGTGGTCTCCGTTTTTGGTGCTTTTGTGACCTTCTTCTGCCTTGCCTGGGGAACTCTGCTTCTTGCCAAGTACCTCCAGGGAGAAAGGCCGAATCTCGTCGAAAGCTGGCAGGTTGTTTCTGAGCGGACTCCAAACATTGTTGTTGCAGCGGTGATTGTTGCAGTACTTGTGAACCTCGGTGCCCTCCTTTTCGTCGTTCCAGGTATACTCCTTGAAGTCATACTTATTATGAGCATTCCCCACGCCGCGAGGGAAAACGTTGGTTTTGATAAGGCTCTGCTCTACGCCTTGCGGTTTGCCTTTGAGGGGACGCACTTCCTTACCCTTCTCCTTTTTGTGGTGATTGCTTTTGGTCTTGCCTTTATTCCGTACGTCGGAGAAGTACTGAGTGCTATTTTCCTGGTTACCTGGGTTTCCCATTTTTACCTTACCCGCAGCCAGGAGTTCGTTGACAGGCCTTCGTAGAAACGATATATTCGAAGAAAAAAGAGGGGATGCACGATGAGAAAAGTTGTACTCTTCATGGTTCTCGTGATACTTGGGTTTACGGGTTTTGCATACGCCTCAACGCTTGAGGCTATCAAAGCCCGGGGGAAAATTTACATCGGAACCGATGCTACGTACCCACCTATGGAATTTCGCGATGAAAATGGGGAGATTGTGGGCTTCGACATCGATCTTGGACGGGCTATTGCCGAAGAGCTTGGAGTGGAGGCTGTATTCATCGACACGGCTTGGGATGGTATTTTCCCTGCCCTGGATGCGGGAAAGTTTGACATCATTATTTCCTCGACTTCCATCACTGAGGAGCGGTTAAAGTCCAAAGAAATGAGCGATCCGTACTACGTGACCTCCCAGGCCATAGCAGTTCGCAAGGATAACGATACCATCAAGGGGCCTGAGGACCTCAAGGGGAAAATTGTGGCGGTGCAGATTGGAACAACGGGGGACCTTGCGGTGAGCGAAATGGAGGGAGTAACGGTCAAGCGTTTCGATACCATCGACAAGGCGTACATGGAGGTTCTCAACGGACGAGCTGACGCGGTGGTGAATGACCTTTCTGAGGTTGCCTACCGAATGAAGATGCTTCCAGACATGAAGATTGTAGCCACATTCCGGGAAGGGGAGGAGAAGTACGGGGTGACGATGCGCAAGGGGGATCTCGACCTCCTGGCGGCGATTAACGAAGCGCTGCGGAAAATTAAAGAGTCCGGAAAGTACGACGAGATTTACAAAAAGTGGTTTGGGGAGTTAGCCAAGTAAGGTGAGTTTCGACCTTTCTGCTCTCTACAGAGCGTTGCCCTCACTCCTTGTGGGGGCAACGGTGACGCTGCGTATTACGTCGCTCTCTATAGCCTTGGGCCTTTGCATTGGTATTGTGGCTGGACTCTGCCGGGTCTGGCCGAATGCTCTTCTTCGGGCCCTTTCCGGGGCGTATATTGAGGTTATCCGGGGGACACCACTCCTTGTACAGATTTTCCTCGTGTACTTTGGGCTCCCTGCCCTGGGAATAAATCTTGACCCTTTCCTTGCTGGCGTTATCGCTATGGGCATCAATAGTGGTGCCTACGTTGGGGAAATTGTTCGGGGAGGTATAGAGTCCATCGCCCGGGGACAGATGGAGGCGGCGCTCTCTCTCGGCATGACCTGGCGACAGGCCATGTACTATGTCATTCTCCCCCAGGCTTTTGTGCGTATCCTTCCACCCCTGGGGAACGAATTCATCGCCCTTCTCAAGGATTCCTCCCTTGTTTCGACTATCGCTATCGCTGAGCTGACCAGGACTGGGCAGATTATCATTACGAGGACGTTCAAATCTTTCGAAATCTGGAGTGGAGTGGCGCTCTTTTACTTCCTCATGACGTACGCGATTTCCCGGATTGTCCGTTTCTCTGAAGAGAGGTTGCGGTACAGTGAGTGAATGGGTTGTTGAAGTTCGGAACCTCAATAAGTACTTCGGACGGCACCACGTGCTCAAGGATATTAATCTCCGGATTCGTTTCGGAGAAGTTGTATCCATCATTGGGGCCTCAGGATCAGGAAAGAGTACACTTCTTCGGTGCCTCAATGGCCTTGAGCCCATACAGAGTGGGGAAATTTTCATTGATGGCGTGTGTATAACTCGAAATGGTGTCGACCTCAGCAAGGTCCGCCAATCCATCGGAATGATTTTCCAGAGCTTCAATCTCTTTCCCCATATGACGGCCCTTGAGAACATCACCCTTGCGCCTCAGAAGGTGAAAAAGGTTCCCCGGGCGGAAGCTGAGAGAATCGCCCTTGAACTCCTGCGAAAAGTTGGCCTTGAGGAGAAGGCTCATGCGTACCCGGCGCAGCTTTCCGGGGGCCAGAAGCAGCGAGTGGCCATAGCAAGGTCGCTTGCCATGAACCCCAAGGTCATGATGTTTGATGAGCCAACTTCTGCTCTTGACCCGGAGACGGTGAAGGACGTGCTGGACGTGATGAAAGAGCTTGCCCAGGAAGGTATGACCATGATTGTCGTAACCCATGAGATGGGGTTTGCCCGGGAAGTTTCCCATCGGGTCATTCATCTTGATGACGGGAGAATCGTTGAGGAAGGTCCTCCTGAGGAGATTTTCTACCGCCCAAAGCATCCCCGAACACAGGAGTTCCTGAGTAAGGTCATCAACATCTGAGGTGAGACGATGTCGGAAGTCATCAAGATTGGTGTCATTGGTTTTGGAACGGTTGGGGCAGGAACGGTGAAGGTTCTCTGGGAGCGGCAGCACGACATTGAGCGGGAACTCGGGGTGAGAGTCCAGATTGCCCGGGTTGTGGATAAGGACTGGACGAGGGAACGTCCGGTGGTCATTCCCCCTGAGCTTCGGGGGGACGATCCGGCGCTTGTCCTTGACGATCCGGAAATTCGTGTTGTCGTCGAGGCGATAGGTGGTGTGTCCCCGGCTTTTGAAATTGTGTCCTGTGCGCTCTCCCGGGGAAAGAGTGTCGTGACCCCGAACAAGGAGCTCATCGCTAAACGGGGAGGAGAACTCCTTGAGATTGCAAGAGACAGCGGAAGCGACCTCTTTTTTGAAGGGGCTGTTGGGGGAGGCATTCCGATTATCCATGCTCTCAAGGAGCAGCTTGTGGGAGACGACATAGAGGAAGTCATTGGCATCGTTAACGGAACGACGAACTTCATCCTTTCGGAGATGTCTGCGCAACGGACTTCGTATGAGGAGGCACTTGCCGAAGCAAAGCGCCGTGGGTATGCGGAACCTGTTCCCACGATGGATGTTGAGGGGTTTGATGCGGCGTATAAGCTTGCTATCCTTGCTTCTTTGTGTTTCCACACAAAGGTTGATGTAGAAAGCGTCTTCCGGGAAGGTATCACCCGCCTCATCCCGGAAGACCTTGAGTTTGCGAGGGAGCTTGGCTTTACGGTGAAGCTTCTCGCTATTTCGAAAAAGCGCGGTGGCCGTATAGAGCTTCGAGTACACCCTGTTCTTTTACCCCTGGAGCATCCTCTGGCAAGTGTCTCTGGGGTGGAGAACGCTATTTACGTCAAGTCAAAGACCAGAGCCTTGACGTTCCGTGGTCCGGGGGCTGGGGGAGAAGCGACGGGGAGTGCCCTCGTTGGAGACATCATCGAGGCCATTCGTAATCTCAAGCACAATTGCCGGGGGCGTGTGGGGTGTACGTGTCTTGGGGAGCTTCCGGTGCAGCCTATTGAGGAACTCGTCACGCAGTACTGCGTGCGCGTTCTCGCTCTTGATGTTCCGGGGGTTCTTGGGAAAATCGCCACACAGTTTGGGGAAGCAGGGGTGAGCCTTTCGGCGGTGAAGCAACCGGTGAGTACTCCTGGGAAGCTCACCAACATCTATTTCCTGACCCATGAGGTGGAAGAAGCAAAGCTTCGGGATTCCCTTGAGCGCATTCAGAGGCTTGAGGTGGTGAAAGACGTCTACGCCATCCGGGTAGAACGGGGAGATGAGTAGGAGTGGAAGAGGAGGTTGTGACTTCGTTTCTCTGCCTTGCCTGTCAGCGGGAAACGGAACACCGGGTTCTCTATCAGGGGGGTATTGTCAAATCCATCGTATGCCGGGAGTGCGGTCTTGAAATTGGCCTTGATCGGGTAAAGCTCGTCGCGCTATATGGAGAGCAGCTTGTTGAGCGAATTTTGACCAAGCCGCAGCGTCTTACCGAAGAGTACCGCAAGGACCTTGTGGAGTTCTTCAGCACCATTCCTTTCCGTATCATCACGAAACCCTATCGCATGCTTAAAGAGTTCGAGTCACTCTGTGGGGATTGATCGGCGGAGGATGCAGGCATCCCCACTCGCCTCAAGGGTTTCTCCCGGGGCAAGGACAAGGAAACGTTCTGCATCCCACCGACCCTCAAGGAGATCCGTGAGGAAACTCCTGTCTCCCTCCACAACCCTGTACTCCCATCCCAGGAATGCGGCGCACTCCTTCATGAAAGCTATGTACTTGGTGTCTACAGGCAATCCCCAGCGGATGTAGAAGGCGTAATGGTATTCCCTTTGCCAGCTTTCTTCAAGTTGCATGAGGTAGCGGGCATTGTCTTCGCCGTACTTTTTCCGGTACGCTTCGTACACAAAGGTGTACCGTTCTTGCCCTGGCTCGAGGGAATGCTCAATCCATCCGGGGGAATACCAGTAGATACCCCGGTACGTGCTCACGAGTTCCTCGTATCTTTTGTGGGAACCAAGGAGGAGCGCAATGCAATCGTGTGCCCGAGGGACGACAATGGGGTACTTTGACGAAACGATTCCCTCGGTTCCCCGGCTACAGAGACCGTAGGCGAGGACAATGGCGTCGTAATCGTAGCCCGTTTCCAGGTTTCCCTTTTCGTACAGGAAGCGCTGTGGTTGCGTCGCGTCAATTTCCCGCTGCAGGGTTTCCCGGAGCTTTTGAGGATCGTTGTGGAGACCAAGGGGGAGAAAAGTAACATCACAGGCGCTTTCTACCTGGGAGACAAGGAGCGATATCTCCCGATACATGGACCGGCAGGCAATAACTTTGAACCGTCGTGCCACAACCTGGTGCACAGTTTCACTCCCCTTTTGGGCATTGTACGTTTTCCCTTGTCCCCTGTAAAGGGAAGCGAGATAATTTCCGGTGGGGGTGATGGTCGTGCTCTGTTGCGACTACCACATGCACACATTCCGCTGCGGTGATGCTTCGGGGACGTACGAGGAGTACATTGAGAAAGCCCTTGAACAGGGACTGAAAGAAATTGGTTTCTCAGGGCATTCCCCACAGTATTTCCTTCCAAAGAGTATGCGCCGGAGGGAGTCGGCAATTCCAGAGGAAGAACTTGAACTCTACGTGAGGGAAGTGGAAGCCCTTCAAGAGAAATACCGTGGATCTCTTGCCATTCGTCTTGGGCTCGAGGTGGACTTTGTTCCAGGCCACGAGGAAGAACTCGCAAAAATCGTCTCCTTTTACCCCTGGGATTACCTCCTCCTTGCAGTGCACTATCTTAACGGCTGGCCCTTTGACCATCCGAAGTACATTGCCCGGTACGGCGAATGGGACATCAACGACCTTTTTGCCACGTATTACCGGGTGCTCAGGAGGGGGGTAGAGACAGGATTTTTCGATGCGGTAGCGCACCTTGACCTTCCCAAGAAATTCGGCTTTCACCCCACCCGGGAGATTCCGGAACTTGAGGAAGTCCTTGCTGCCTGCGCAAAGTACGGGGTGGCTATTGAGCTCAATACTGCGGGCTGGCGGAAACCGGTACAGGAGGCCTATCCTTCTCTACCCATTCTGCAACGAGCGCGGGAAATTGGGCTTTCGGTGTGTGTCGGCTCCGATGCCCATCAGCCGGAGGATGTGGGGAAGTATTTTGCAGAAGCAGAAGGACTCCTTCGCAGGGCGGGGTTCACCTCGGTGCTCCGCTTTAAGCAGCGAAAAAAGATTCCGGTGCCCTTTGAGGGAAATCCTTCATGCGAATGATCGTTACCATGGCGCTTCTTGTTGTTGCTTTGCCTTTCGTGTACATTTTCGTTGTGACACGCTTTACTACGTCTTTCTTTGCTCGGAATTTTGTTTGGTTCTACCTTTGCATTCTTCTTGGAGTTTTCCTGGCACACCTTGCAGAAAAGCGGTAAAGGTGTGGTATACTTAGGTTGGCTTGGAGAGACAGAAAGCCTTCCGTTCCTGCGGAAGGCTTTCTTTTTTGGAGGAAAAATGGAGGATTTTGTAGCCATTGTCCGGGACTTCCCTATTATTGGAGCACTCCGGGCCACAAACGTCCGGGACCTCGCAAGAGAGGACTTACGCCTCTGTGCGGTGTACTTCCTCCTCGAGGGAGATGTCCTTGAGGCGAGGAGGATCCTTGGGCTTGCCGATGCAGGTGCCTCTTTTTTCCTCCACATGGACCTTTTTGGAGGTATTGCTCCTGATGAGTCGGGCTTTTTGCTTTTGCGGGAGCTTTTCCCCAAGGTTTGTGGGATTATCTCAACAAGGGCACGAACTCTTGTGCTTGCCCAGCGTATGGGATTCGCCACGATTTTCCGGCTCTTTTGCATTGACAGCGAGTCCCTACGAACAGGGCTCAAAGTAGTTCAGGAAGTGAAACCCACTGCGGTAGAGGTGCTTCCAGGGATTATCTTTCCGAGGATTCGGAGCTGTATTCCCCTCGATGGGTTTCCTCCGGTCATCTGTGGAGG
>JBDIWL010000039.1:0-9115 GCA_039638315.1 Candidatus Caldatribacterium thermophilum
AGGTTCTGAAACGTACCCCATGGATTTCCCATAACTCTCCTGGTGTTGAGGGCTTTGTGGAGCTTGTACGTCTTACCCTGCCTGCCCTGCTTATTGTAGCATCGTTTCTTGATACAGCTTGCAACTTCTTCTTGGGTCAGTGGATTGGGAGGAGATTTGGCATCACCTTTCCCAGTGTTCCTCCCTTTTCGGAGTGGCGACTTCCAAAATCGGTTTTCTGGGCCTTTGCGCTTGGGTGGGTGTGTATCCTCTTTGGGGGCTCTACGGTTCTTGGGAAAATTGGACTGAACCTGCAGATTGTGACGCAGCTGCTCTTCCTTTTTCAGGGTTTGTCTTTGGTATACTATTTTCTGGGGAAGCGTATTCACTCCAAAGCGATTAGGGTAAGTATCCTAATTTTTTTGCTCTTCCAACCGTTGCTTTCTTCCCTTCTGAGTCTCCTGGGTATGTTCGATATACTTTTTGACTTCCGCAGATTAGGCACGAAGCGATAGGGGGTGTAACGTGCATGAAGGTTATTCTCCTCAGAGATGTTGAGAATTTGGGAAAAGAGGGTGATGTTGTCGAAGTCCGGCGTGGGTATGCTCGGAACTACCTTTTCCCGAGAAAACTTGCCATTGAGGCAACCTCTGCTAACCTTTCCCAGCTTGAGGCGCTTCGCCGTAAGAGATCCAGAATAGAAGAGAAAGAACGTACCGAAGCGGAGGCATTGAAAAAACGCCTTGACGGTTTAGTGCTTGAATTTTTCAAAAAGGCCGGTGAGACAGGAAAACTCTACGGGTCTCTAACCTCAAAAGAGATTGCTGACCGCGTGTCCCAGGAGCTTCACAGGGAATTGGACAAAAGATGCATCGATCTCGAGGAACCTATTAAGGAGCTGGGAGAACATAGAGTTACAGTGAATCTTGGGCATGGTGTGGTAGCTACGCTCTTAGTCAAAGTTCTTCCTGAAGAGGTGGAGCGCACTGAGCATTGACCGTGTTCCTCCCCACAGTGTAGAGGCAGAACAGGCCACCTTGGGATCCATGCTTCTTGACCGGGAAGCGTTGCTCAAGGCTCTTGAGATTCTCCGTCCTGAAGATTTCTACTACGAGGCGCATCGAGTGATTTTTGAAAGCATGATCGAGCTCTTTGATGAAGACAAGGTCTGCGACTTAGTTACCCTTGCTGAAAAGCTCAGGCAGAAAGGGAAACTCGAGAGCGTAGGAGGCATGGAGTACCTGGCTCAGATTGTGAACGTTGTGCCTACTGCAGCTAACGTTGAATACTACGCCCGTATCGTGGAGGAGAAATCCCTTGTCCGCTCGCTTATCCAGGTTTGTACCCGCATCATCAAGGAAAGTTACGAGGCGAAACTTGAGGCTAATGAGCTCCTTGATGAAGCACAGAACCTCATTTTGCAACTCTCTCAGAAGAGGATTCGCTCGGACTTTGTGCCTCTTAAGGAGGTTGTGAACGAAGCCTTCGACCGTATCACGGAACTCTATCACCGTGATGAGCATGTTACTGGCATCCCTTCTGGTTTCGTGGACCTTGACGTACTTACTGCAGGTTTCCAACCCTCCGACTTTATCGTTGTAGCAGCCCGACCCGGGATGGGGAAAACGAGTTTCTGCCTGAACATTGCCCAGTACGTTGGGGTGGAGAAGAAAATTCCTGTGGCCATTTTTAGTCTTGAGATGTCCAAAGACCAAATCGCCCAACGTATGCTTTGCAGTGAAGCTCGTATCGATGCTGGAAGAGTACGCAAAGGTTTCCTTACGGAAAGGGATTGGCCGCAGCTTGCTCAAGCAGCAGGAAAGCTTGCAGAGGCACCGATTTTCATTGATGACACCCCAAGTATATCGGTACTTGAACTTCGAGCCAAAGCCCGTCGCCTTAAAGCTGAGAAGAACCTTGGTCTTGTCATTATCGATTATTTGCAACTCATGAAAGGATACGGCCGTTCTGAAAACCGGCAGCAAGAAATTTCTGAAATCTCCCGTTCTCTTAAGGCCATGGCGCGAGAGCTTAACATTCCTGTCATTGCTGTTTCTCAGTTGAGTCGAGCGGTAGAACAGCGGAGTCCAAAACGACCGCAACTTTCAGATCTTCGGGAGAGCGGAGCAATTGAACAGGATGCAGATCTTGTCATCCTTATCTACCGGGAAGATTACTATAATCCGAACACTCCTAAGAAGAATATAGCAGAGGTCATTGTGGCAAAGCAGCGTAATGGACCGGTGGGTACCATAGAGCTCCTTTTCCAGAAGGACTTCGCTCGCTTTGAAAACCTTGCCCGCCGGGTGCCGGAACCGTATTGAAGGGATGTGAGATAGTGAGTCGGCTCATCATCTACCGGAGACCTGTGTTGCAAAACCCAGTTCTTGTTGTCGGCTTTACAGGGTGGATGGATGGTGGGAGCGTCTCGGTAGGGACGATCATTTACCTCCGGGATAAGTTCAAGGCTCAAATGCTGGCTCAAATAGAGCCGTACGATTTTTACATCTTTAACCTCCCAGGAAACATGGAAGAAGTCGCACAGTTTCGCCCCTATACTCTCATTCGTGATGGTGAAGTTCTGGAATTCCAGTACCCGCAAAATCACTTCTTTTGTGCTGATGAAAAAAATCTCATCCTCTTCTTCGGCAAAGAGCCAAACATCCGTTGGCGGGAATATGTGGATGATGTCTTTCTTCTTGCCCGGGAATTTGGGGTACAGCGGATGTTCTTCGTGGGGAGCGTCAGTGGTTTGACACCCCATACTCGGGAGCCCCGAGTGTACTGCTCCGTTTCGGAAGAGAGACTCAAGAAACTCCTCCCTCACGGGGTACGCTTCAGCAACTATGAGGGGCCAGCAAGTATCACAACCCTTATGACTGTTACCGCAAGGACAAAAGGAATCGAGATGGTCAACATAGTGGTTGAAATCCCTATGTATGTTCAGGCTACCAATCCGAAAGGCATCCGCGCTGCACTGAGGGTGCTTTTGCCTCTTTTGGATATTTCTCTTCCCCTTGATGATTTGGACACTCTTTGCGATGAGTTTGAGCGGAATATTGACAAACTCGTTGCCAATCGCCCGGATCTCGCTGAGCAAATCCGTAAGCTCGAGGAGAATTACGATCAGGAGATTTTAGGGGATGAAGAAAGCTTTCGTGAGTGGTTACGACGTCACGGTATTGACAAACTCTGAGCTTGTTGACAGAAGCCGTACCTTGTGTTAATAAAACCAAAAAGTTTCTGGAGGGAGCAATGCTTGGCCAGAAAGGAGTAAACAAACTCAACCATCTGGAGATTGGTTCGTGTGATGTGGTCACTCTTGCTGAGCAGTTTGGAACTCCTCTTTATGTGTTTGATGAGGAAGAGATTCGACGCGCTATCCAGGAGTATAAATGGGCTTTCTCTGCAAACTATCCCCGTTTCCACATTGCCTATGCAGGCAAGGCATTCCTTTGTGCTGCCATGTGTTGCCTTATTGCAGAGGAGGGTCTCTGGCTCGATGTAGTTTCGGGAGGGGAGTACTTTGTAGCTCGGGAAAGCGGATTTCCTGTTGATCGGATAATTTTTCATGGCAACAACAAAACCGACTCGGAACGCCTCCTTGCGCTTCAAGGTGGTGTTGGGCGCTGGGTCATCGACAGCTTTGAGGAACTCGAGTGTCTCCTCGAAGAGGGAAGGCGTTACACCCATGGAAAGATTCCCGTTCTCTTCCGGATAACACCGGGGATTGACCCTCACACGCACGCGTACATCACAACGGGAAAAATAGAGAGCAAGTTTGGCTTCCCCCTCCTTGAGGGTGTTGCGGAAGAGGCTATTGCCCTTGCTCTTTCTTCCCCCCACCTTGATGTGCGGGGACTCCACTGCCACATTGGATCCCAGATACGGACCCTTGAACCCTTCTTGAAAGCCATTGAAGTACTTCTCGATTTTATGGCGCTTCTTAGGGCAAAATACAATATCGTCCTCGAAGAGCTTGATCTTGGTGGAGGCCTTGGGGTTCCGTATCTCGACGAAGAAAAAACGTTGTTCCCTTCCATTCGCGACTACGTTGCGGCACTCTGCGAAAAAGTTCGGGAGAAGTGCTCTGCCCTTTCTTATCCTCTTCCGGTACTCTTTGTCGAGCCAGGACGGTCTATCGTAAATACCGCTGGTAGCACCCTGTATAGGGTAGGTTTCGTTAAAGAAGTTCCAGGAGTCAAAAAGTACGTTGCTGTGGATGGAGGCATGGTGGATAATCCCCGTCCCATATTGTACGGAGCTCGGTATCAGGCTATTGTGGGGAACAGGGTTGAGGGTAGAGACGTTCCAAGAGAAAGAGTTGCTGTTGTGGGAAAGTGTTGTGAATCAGGAGACGTTCTCATTCCTGAGATTGAACTCCCCAGAGTGCAAAGAGGAGACATTCTTGTTGTTGAGGGGACCGGTGCGTACAACTACTCTATGGCTTCAAACTACAACCTCATTCCCCGTCCGGGGGTTGTTTTCGTGCGAGATGGTGTGGCTCGCCTTGTGGTTCGTCCAGAGAGTCTAAGCGACCTTGTACGGAGGGACCTTGTTCCTTGTGGGGAGGACAGAAAAACATGATCAGAGTATGCCTGGTTGGTGCAGCGGGAAAGATGGGACGGGAAATTGTTCGGGCCCTGGCGCAGGAAAAAGACTTAACGCTTGTGGGGGCGTGTGACCTCCAGGAAGTGGGAAAAGATGTGGGGATCCTTGCGGGTCTTGCCCCCCTTGGCGTTCCAGTCGAAGAGGACCTGGAAAAGGTGCTCGAGGAAACCTCGCCCCAAGTAGTTTGCGATTTTACCCACGCGGATGCCTTGCGAAAGAATTTCCCAGTTTTCGTGAAACACCGGGTGGCTATGGTCATTGGGACAACAGGACTTGCTCGGCATGAGATAGAGGCAATGCGCCATGAAGTTGAGAGAGAAGGTCTTGGGTGCGTTATTGCTCCAAACTTTGCCCTGGGGGCAGTGCTTATGATGTACTTTGCGCGCATTGCTGCTCGCTTTTTCCCAGCAGTTGAGGTTATCGAGTACCATCACTCTCAAAAGAAGGACGCCCCTTCGGGAACGGCTCTCAAAACCATTGAGAGCATGCACTTTGAGGACCGTGCTCTCTCTGAAAGCCAAGAGCTTGTGCCTGGGGCCCGTGGAGGACTGTACCAGGGGGTACGGGTACACAGCGTGCGTCTTCCCGGTTTTGTGGCCCACCAGGAAGTTATATTTGGTGGAGAGGGGCAGATTCTCACCATTCGCCATGACTCTTTAAGCCGCTCGTCTTTCATGCCTGGGATTATTCTGGCACTCCGAAAGGTCCACGCTGAGCCGAAGTTCTACTATGGTCTTGAAGGCATTCTGGGTTTAACTTAGAGGGGTCTTGCCATGCGTTTTGTGAAAATGCACGGCTTGGGAAACGATTTCCTTCTCTGCACTCAGGAGATGCTGAAGCCTTTTGTACTCTCCCCCTCCCTTGTTCAGAAACTCTGCGATCGGCATTTCGGTATCGGCGCTGATGGAGTTATTGAGGTTCTGCCTTCGGAGATTGCTGACGTGGGAATGCGCATCTGGAATGCCGATGGAACTGAAGCGGAGATGTGTGGTAATGGTATTCGGTGCCTTGCGAAATTCGCTTTTGAACGGGGAATTGTCCCCAAAGACGTTTTCCGGGTGGAAACAAAGGCTGGAATTATTGTCCCCAGGATTCTTCAAGAAAATGGCCGTGTTACGCGTGTTGCCGTCGATATGGGAGAGCCGTCCTTTGTTCCTTCCGCCATTCCCATGTGCGTTGATGGAGAAAGGGTACTCTCTGTCCCCATAGCGGTAGAGGGTCGGGAGTTCATCGTTACCGGAGTTTCTATGGGGAATCCTCACGCGGTGATTTTTGAGCTTCCAGAGAACTGGAAGCAGTATGGTCCTCTCATAGAACACCACCCCCTCTTTCCTCGCCGGACAAATGTGGAGTTTGTCCAGGTGGTGAATCCGAGACATATTGTCGTCGCGGTTTGGGAGCGGGGGGTAGGTCCAACTCTTGCCTGTGGTACCGGGGCATGTGCGGCAGTGGCTGCAGGAGTGGCGCGGGGGATTCTTGATCGGGAAGTCCGTGTGCAGCTCCCGGGAGGGGAACTCCTTGTGACCTGGGAGGGAACTACTAATCACATCTACCTTGAAGGGCCAGCAGAAGAGGTGTGTACATGCACGCTTGCAGAGGAGGCGGTGCAAAAGTGGATATTGCCCAACGAATAAAAAACCTTCCTCCCTATCTTTTTGCCGAAATCGAACGTAAAATTGCAAGGGCAAGGAGTGAGGGAAAAGACATTATCGACCTGGGAATTGGCGATCCAGATCTTCCGACTCCAGCATTCCTTGTAGAGCGGATGTGTCGAGAGGTTCAGAATCCTGATAATCACCGGTATCCCTCGTACCGAGGCCTTGGGGCTTTTCGAGAAGCTGTAGCCTTGTGGTACAAAAGGCGATTTGGGGTTGATCTTGATCCTGAAAGAGAAGTTGTCGCCCTTATTGGCTCAAAGGAGGGGATTGCCCATTTTCCCTGGTGCGTGGTTAACCCAGGTGATTTGGTTCTCGCCAGTGATCCTGGGTACCCAGTGTATAAAATTGGGACTTTACTTGCCGGTGGCGTTCCTTTGCCTCTTCCCCTTCTTCCTCAAAACGATTTTCTCCCTGACTTTTCCTCCTTCCCCGAGAGCCTTCTTGAACGAGTAAAGCTTGTGTTTTTGAACTATCCGAATAATCCCACATCCCGTACGGCAACTCTTGCTTTCTTTCAAGAAGTCGTTCAATTGGCCCATCGATTTGGTTTCATCATCGCCCACGATCTCGCGTACTCTGAGATTAGCTTTGACGGGTACAGGGCTCCCTCAATCCTTGAGGTTGAAGGAGCAAAAGAGGTAGCCATCGAGTTTCACTCTCTCTCGAAGATGTGCAACATGACAGGCTGGAGAATTGGTTTCGCTGTGGGGAACGCGGAACTTGTTGAGGCCCTGGGAAGGGTGAAGACGAACATTGATTCGGGTATTTTCAATGCTATTCAGTGGGTGGGTGTGGAGGCCCTGGAACGAGTGGATGAGGCTCTGGAACACATTCTACCTGTGTATACTAAGCGACGCAATCTCGTAGTGGAAACGTTCCGGAACCTGGGTTTCGATCTTCCCTATCCAAAGGCAACATTTTACGTTTGGATTCCAGTTCCCCCAGGTTTTACTTCCATGAGCTTTGCGGAGTACATGCTCGATCGGGCGCAGGTAGTGGTAACCCCGGGAGTAGGATTTGGGAAATACGGCGAGGGATTCGTGCGTATTTCCCTGACAACTCCCTCTGAAAGGCTTCAGGAGGCCATGGAGCGGATAAAGCATGCTTTAGGTGGGTGAGACTATGCGTATCATTGTGCAAAAGTTTGGTGGCACCTCGGTACATACGCGTGAACTTCGAGAAAAAGCAGCGGCAAAAGTCAAAGAAGCTTGGGAAGAGGGTTTTGCGCCAGTTGTTGTGGTTTCTGCGATGGGGAGAAAGGGGGCTCCCTATGCTACCGATACACTTATTGCGCTCGCCCAGGAAGAGTTTCCCGAAATTGATGCTCGTAATCTCGATCTCCTTCTCTCCTGTGGCGAAATCATCTCTTCGGTTATCATGGTTCAGGCCCTTCGTCGGGTTGGTCTCCGAGGTATTGCCCTTACTGGGGGGCAAGCTGGAATAGTGACTAATGGAGTCTTTGGGGATGCAACGGTTATACGAGTTGAACCGGAGCGGATTCGAAAGTACCTTGAAAACGGATATGTGGTTGTTGTGGCTGGTTTCCAGGGAGTGACTGAGGATGGTGAAATCACCACCCTTGGTCGGGGAGGGAGCGATACTACGGCCGTTGTTCTTGGTGTTGCCCTACAGGCGGACTACGTGGACATATTTACCGACGTAGAGGGTGTTATGACTGCAGATCCGCGCATTGTCCCAGAGGCCCAGATTCTCAAGGGACTTACGTACACCGAGGCAGCAGAAATTGTGCAACAAGGAGCAAAGGTTATTCATTACAAAGCCATGGATATTGCTCGAGAGTACCGGATTCCCATTCGCGTGCGGAGCCTCAATGATGAAAGTAAGGGAACCCTTATTTGTGATGTGCAAACCCTCGTGCGAGAAGGATTGCGCATACTCTCCCACGAGAGACCTGTGTACAGTATCGCGTACCGTAAGGGTTTGACCCAGTTCCGAGTTGACTTTGAAGGCAATCCTGAAAAGAAACTCCGGGTTTTTCAGGCCCTTGCTGCACATGGTATAAGCATTGATCTCATTAATCTCTTCCCCGAACATACTGCTTTCGTTGTAGATGAAAAGGTTGGAGAAAAGGTTGCCACTATCCTCTCGCAAGAGGGATTTTCCTTTGAGGTAAAATCCCCTTGTGCTAAGGTTTCTCTTGTAGGTTCGGGGATGGCCGACCGGCCTGGAGTTATGGCGCAAGTCGTGGAAGCCTTAAAAGAAGCTGAGGTCGAAATTTTCCAAACGAGCGATTCCCACGTGACCATTTCCTGTCTTGTGGGCGAAAAGGATATGGAACGGGCCATCCGGGTACTGCACCGCAAGTTTCAACTCGACGAGGTTTGTTAAAGGAGGGAAAGCATGGAGGCGTGCTTTGGTCGTGTTGTGACAGCGGTAGTTACTCCCTTTGATGAACGAGGAGAAATTAACGAGGGTGTTTTCCGCCGGCTCCTTCGGTTTCTCGTAGAAAACGGCTCTGATGGAGTTGTTGTCGCTGGTACGACTGGGGAAGCTCCAACGCTCTCAGAAGAGGAGAAGCTTCGGCTCTTTGACGTTGCCCTTGAAGAAGTAGGGGAGGTGGCAAAAGTCATTGCGGGAACATGTACGTACAACACGAAAGAATCGGTGCGTCTCTCAAGAGAAGCTGAAAAACTTGGAGTTCATGGCATTCTTGCCGTTGCTCCATATTACAATCGCCCACCCCAGTACGGTCTCTACCAGCATTTCCGTGCTATAGCCGAGGCAGTAAGTCTCCCTATTATGCTCTACAATATCCCTTCTCGTACCGGGGTGAACGTTGAGCCTGAGACTGTGGCTCGTCTGGCAGAGCTTAAAAATGTGGTTGCCTTGAAAGAGGCCTCTGGAAA
>JBDIWL010000040.1:0-8981 GCA_039638315.1 Candidatus Caldatribacterium thermophilum
GAGGACATTCCTGCTTGTGCAGTGGTGGTAACCCGTTCTCATGGGGTACCAAGGGATCTTGCTGCAAGTCTTTCTGCAAGAGGTATCAGGGTGGTGGATACGACTTGTCCAAAGGTTAAAAGGGTGCAAATTCTTGCAAAGCAGCTTGAGAAGGAAGGATACAGAATAGTTCTCTTTGGGGAGCGATCGCATCCTGAGGTCCAGGCTCTCTTGAGTTACCTTCGGGAGGATGCCATCGTTATCTCGGAGAGAAACGAGTGGCAGAGGGTGTTCCAGGAGAATCCTTCTTATCCTGTGGCGGTTCTTGCACAAACGACCTTCCCGAGGAGCCTTTTTCAGGAGTTTGTTGACTGGGTACGGGAGAATGCGTTTTCTTGGATTCGTGTGGTGCCGACGCTCTGTGACGAAACAGAAATGCGCCAGAGGCAACTTGAAGAGTTCATCGAGAGAAATCCGGAGGATGTGGTTGTTGTCGTTGGCGGGAAGCACAGCGCCAATACTCGTTCCCTTTTTGTGCTTGCCCAGAAGAGGGGAGTTCTGGTATTTTGGGTAGAAAATGTTCAGGAACTTAGGTCTCTTGAGCTTCCTCGTAACCGATCGTTTTTTGTGGTCAGCGGAACATCAACACCTGACTCTATAGTTACGGAGGTTGCTGCATACCTTAGGCAGTGGGAGGCAGGGAAATGAGTGTACATCTCCCCCTCTGTGTCCTCGTGGGAAGGGTAAATGTTGGGAAATCTACGCTTTTCAATCTCTTCTCCGGGAAACGGGTAACCATTGTGGATCCTACGCCTGGAGTTACGAGAGACTGGATTGAGCGAGTTATTTCTATAAAGGGTGTCCCAGTGCGCCTTGTAGACACAGGGGGTATATCTCTTGAGGGGAACGATGGAGGACTCCAGAAGCACGTGGAGGAACGGGTTTGGAAGCTTGTGGACGAGGCCGATCTTGTGCTTTTTGTGATTGACGGTCGAGAACCGCTGACCCAGGTGGACCTTGAAATTGCTGCAACACTTCGGAGAAAGAACCGGCCATTCTTTCTCGTAGTGAACAAGCGTGAAGGTCTTACGCATGAGCCTCTTCCTTCAGAAATTCTCGCTCTTGGAGGAAAGAGAATCTTTCAGGTCTCTGCAAAGCATGGGGATGGTATCCCGCGTCTTAAGGAAGCGATTTTTCTTGAGTTCAAAGACTGGAAGGGCAGTGTGCCGCTTTTTGAGGGTATTCCTGTGGCTATTGTGGGGAAACCAAATGTGGGAAAGTCGACTCTTTTCAACAGCCTCTTGGGAGAAGACCGGGCCATTGTAAGCCCGATTCCTGGTACAACCCGCGACGCTATCGAGGTTCCTTTGTCCAGTACCTATGGGCGTTACCGTCTTATTGATACTGCGGGTTTACCCCGAAAGAAGAACATCAGGGACCGCGTGACGCTCTATGCGACTTTTCGAACAACGGAACGCATTGCCGATGCGAAGCTCTGCATTTTTGTGCTCGATCCTTTCTCCGGAGTAACGCGTCAGGACAGGAAAATCGCAGGAGAAATCGCACAGCTTGAGAAGTGTTGCATCGTGTTTGTAAACAAAGTCGACCTCCTTAGGGATAAAGACCCATCTGTTCTTGAGAAGCTTTGTGCTCAGGCTCGAATGGATCTCCCACCTTTGCACTATGCAGCTTTTCGTGCCGGTTCCGCTCTTGATGCATCGGCTGTAAGAGAAGAGCTTCTGCCTCTTATGGCTGGTGTCATTACTCGTTTCCATCAGACTGTTCAAGAGAGTGTCCTCAACGGGGACATTCTTTGGGAGGTAAATGAGCGCTTTCTTGCCCTTCCTTCTCGCAGGAAGCCTCGTCTTGAGGCGCTCTCCCAAGAAGGTATTGCTCCTCCCCGTTTTACCGGAGTAGTGAGTGGGTGCGGGGAAAGTGAAAAAGAGCAATGCATACATATCATTGAGAAGGTTCTACGGGAGGAGATTGATTGGGAAGGTGTTCCCCTTCGAATCACTGTGCTCCGAAAGGGAGAAAGAGTGCGTCAGAGCATATTGGAACTACCTGCGAAATGAGAGGCGGTGTTCTCCTTACACTTTGGAGAACTATTTCCGGGTCATCGGCCAATTCATTGAGTTCATTAAAGCCCGGGAAAAAGAACTTCTTTGCGTCACATCTCAAGATGTGAGTGATTTCCTCGTGTATTTAAAGACCCATCGCCAACTCAAGAGAATCTCTCAAAGTCACCGCATCTCAGTCCTTAGGGGTTTCTTCCGGTTCCTCCGCCGTCGGGGATTTCTCGAAGAGAATCCCTGTGATGGTGTTGGTCAATTTCGAGTAGAGAGGAAACTGCCTCAGTTCTTAACCCAAGAAGAGGTGGAACGGGTTCTTGAGGCTCTTAAGGAAAGGAGCGCAAAAAATTCCTGGGATTTCCTCGCACTTCGTGATTGGGCGCTCTGCGAACTCCTCTACGCAAGTGGTATGCGGGTCGGAGAGATTGTGAAGATACGTCCTGAGGATGTGGACTTTGCAAGGGGCGTCATTCGAGTGCTGGGAAAAGGGGGTAAGGAGCGTTTTGTTCCCTTTAATGAAACTGCTCAGACTGCCCTCAGGCTGTATCTTGAGATTCTGCGGGTAAAGTTCCCCTGGACTTTGTTTGTCTTCGTGAACCGCTTTGGGCAACCCCTTACGCCCCGGGGGGTGAGAGTTATTCTTGACCGTGTGGCAGGTATTTCTGGACTTCAGGAAAAGAAGCTTTTTCCCCATATTTTCAGGCATAGTTTTGCAACCCACTTTCTCTCCGGAGGTGGGGAGTTACGGGTCATTCAAGAAGCTCTCGGGCACGCAAGTTTGTCTACGACCCAGATTTACACGCATCTTGATTGGGATAAAATGAAAAGGGTATACGAGAACGCACATCCTCACGCAAAGAAGGCGAGGGAAGGTACCAGGTGATTCACGCAACTACGGTTATCGCTGTGTTAAAGGATGGGTACGGGGCGATGGCGTGTGATGGTCAGGTAACCATGAGCGAGGCTATTGTGAAACGGGGGGCCAGGAAGATACGGAGGCTTTACCAGGACAGGGTTCTTGCAGGGTTTGCCGGAAGTGGCGCGGATTGTTTAACACTCCTTGAACGGCTTGAAGAGAAACTCAATATGTATGGAGGAAATCTCCCTCGTGCTGCGATAGAACTTGCAAAAATGTGGCGGACGGATAAAATTCTGCGCCAGCTCGATGCACTTCTTCTTGCGATGGATACATCGCACATCTTTATCATTTCGGGACGGGGGGATGTAATAGAACCTGATGAACCAGTTGCTGCTATTGGTTCTGGGGGAAACTACGCGCTGGCAGCGGCTAAGGCGCTTTTGAGGCATACGTCTTTTAGTGCTCGTGACATTGCCCGTATTGCTCTCCAGATTGCCTCCGAAATATGCATTTACACCAACGATAGCATTTTCCTCGAGACCCTGGGGGAGGAACGATCGTGAGAGAAGATGATTTGACTCCGGAAGAAATTGTTCGAGAGCTTGACAAGTACATAGTAGGGCAGAATGAGGCTAAGAAGTGTGTTGCTATTGCTTTACGAAACAGGATGCGGCGGAGAATGCTTCCTCCGGAGATTGCTGAAGAAATCACCCCTAAAAACATTATTATGATTGGTCCAACAGGGGTGGGTAAAACGGAAATTGCCCGTCGCATCGCAAAGCTTACCAATGCTCCTTTCCTGAAGGTGGAAGCCACAAAATTTACGGAAGTTGGCTACGTTGGTCGCGATGTGGAGTCTATCATTCGCGACCTTACGGAACTCGCTATCCGCATGGTGAAGAATGAGCGGATTAAGGCTCAAGAGGAAAAGGTTCGGGATATCGTGGAAGAACGGATTCTCGATGCCCTTCTTGCTCAAGGTGCCGCAAGGGATGAGGAAATGGAATTTGAGAGCTCAGGAAGGGTGGACGTCGTATGGCCTGCGGTGTCTTCGTCTCTTGCGCGAACGCGAGAAAAGCTTCGCGAAAAGTTGCGGCGGGGTGAACTTGAAGAAAGGTTCATTGAGGTTGAGGTCGAAGAGAGTTCTTTTCCCATGGAGATTGTTGCTGCAAGCGGCATGGAGAGTCTTGGTATCGACTTGCGAGAGGTCTTTAGCGGTCTTTTTCCACCCCGGAAAAAGCGAAAACGCATGAAAATTAGAGACGCCCGAGAAGTTCTCTTCAACGAAGAGGTGCAAAAAGCTCTTGACATGGATGATGTTGTCCAGGAAGCTATCCGGCGAGTAGAGGAAACGGGTATCGTTTTCATCGATGAAATCGACAAGATTGTTTCGCCTCCCGGGGGAGGATACGGTCCGGACGTGTCCCGAGGTGGGGTTCAGAGGGACCTTTTGCCTATTGTGGAAGGCTCAACCGTACTTACGAAGCATGGTCCCGTGCGGACAAACCATATTCTTTTTATTGCTGCAGGGGC
This sequence comes from Candidatus Caldatribacterium thermophilum, assembly GCA_039638315.1. GTDB lineage: Bacteria > Atribacterota > Atribacteria > Atribacterales > Caldatribacteriaceae > Caldatribacterium > Caldatribacterium thermophilum. The sequence continues at coordinate 4,444 of JBDIWL010000040.1, forward strand.
GTTCTCCCAATCGAAACCCTCAGATCTCTTGCCTGAGCTCCAGGGGCGGTTCCCGATTCGTGTCGAACTCTCTCCGCTTTCTGAAGAAGACCTTTACCGGATTCTCGTAGAACCATATAACTCCTTGGTGAAGCAGTACAAAGCACTGCTTTCAACGGAAGGGGTTTCTATTGAGTTCACAGAGGACGCTCTTCGGGAGGTAGCGCACATTGCGTATTCCCTCAACGAGAAAATGGAGAACATTGGTGCTCGCCGACTCTATACAGTTATGGAGCGGGTTCTGCAAGATATCTCTTTCAACGCTCCAAAGCTTAAAGGGCAACACATCGTTATCGATAGGGAATACGTTCGAAGGGAACTCCAAGACATTTTGAAGGATGAAGACGTCACGCGTTATATCCTTTGAGGTTTGTTGCATTCCTTTTTTCCTTCATGCTATACTTACCCAGGTTTTTTCAAAACGCATGCGGGGATATTCCGGTGCCTTTCTGGCTTGCCCCGCAGAGGCAGAACCGGAAGGAGGATGAGTATGGTTGTCACGATGAAACAGCTCCTTGAAGCAGGGGTTCACTTTGGGCATCAGACCCGCCGATGGAACCCCAAAATGAAGCCGTACATTTTTACCGAACGAAACAACATTTACATCATCGATCTTCAAAAGACTGTAGAACTCGCCGAAAAAGCCTATAACTTTGTGAAAGAGCTTGCTCGCCAGGGTGGCATAGTACTCTTTGTTGGCACTAAAAAACAGGCTCAGGAGGCGATTCAGCAGGAGGCTCAGCGTTGCGGGATGTTCTACGTGAATCAGCGCTGGCTTGGCGGTATGCTTACAAACTTTGCTACCATCCGGAAAAGCGTTGAACGTCTGAAGAACATCGAAGCTATGGAAGCAAGGGGACTCCTTGAGAAGCTTCCAAAGAAAGAGGTTATGCAACTCCTCAAAAGAAAAGCCCGTCTTGCGAAGTACCTGAGTGGTATCCGGGACATGGAAAGGCTCCCCGACTGCGTCTTTATCGTTGACCCACGGAGAGAGCGCAATGCTGTTCTTGAGGCGAGGCGTCTTGGTATTCCCATTGTGGCCATTGTGGATACAAACTGCGATCCCGATGAAATTGACTACGTTATTCCGGGGAATGACGACGCTATTCGTGCTATTCGTCTCTTTGCTTCTCTCATTGCCGATGCGGTCATCGAAGGTCGAAGGCTTGCTTTGGAGGGTGCGGACATAGTGCCCACAACGGGAGTAGCTGTTCCGGAGACACAAGAAACCCAAGAGGAACCAACTATTCTTGAAGAACTTGAGGAAATTGGGGAGGAAGAGCAATGAGTGTAAGTGCAAGAGACATCATGGAGCTTCGGAATCGCACTGGTGCAGGAGTTATGGATTGCAAGAAAGCGCTCCTTGAGGCAGGAGGAGATGTTGAGAAAGCTTATGAAATCCTTCGCCGAAAGGGAGTTGAAATTGCCGCCAAGAAGAAGGAACGTATCGCCCGTGAAGGACTTGTTGGAGCGTATGTGCATACGGATGGGAAAATTGGAGTTCTTGTTGAAGTCAACTGTGAGACAGACTTTGTTGCACGGACGGAAGAATTTCGCAATCTTGTGAAAGAGCTTACCTTGCAAATCGCTGCGCAGGCTCCCCGCTGGATTTCTCCTGAAGATGTTCCTGAAGAAGTTCGCAAAAGAGAGGAGTGCTTCTATTGGGAAGAACTCAGGGAAAGCAATAAGCCTGAAGAGGTGAAGCGGAAGATTGTAGAAGGGAAGATGAAGAAATTTTACGAAACGTATTGTCTTCTTGAACAGGAGTACATTCGCGATCCGGAGAAAAAGGTGAGAGACCTCCTTGTAGAAACCATCGCCAAGCTTGGCGAGAATATCGTGGTACGACGTTTTGTCCGCTTTAAGCTGGGTGAAGGGGATGACGAGTGATTCATTGCGCTTTAAGAGAATCCTTCTAAAGCTTTCGGGGGAGGCCTTCCGGGGGTCTCTCCCTTCGGGTATCGATACACAGGTTCTCGCGTATCTTGCTGCAGAGATTGACGCGGTGCGGTCCTTGGGTGTTGAAGTTGCTGTGGTGGTGGGTGGGGGGAACATCCTTCGGGGAAGGGATGCAGGGGAGCGAGGTCTCAGCAGGGTCACAGCTGATTACATGGGGATGCTTGCTACGGTTATTAATGCTCTGGCGCTTCAGGATTTCCTTGAGGATAGGGGAATTCCCACCCGGGTGCAAACAGCTATTGAAATGCGTGCAATTGCGGAGCCTTACATTCGGCGGCGAGCTATACGCCACCTTGAGAAGGGGAGAGTTGTCATTTTTGCTGGGGGCACCGGCAATCCTTACTTCACAACTGATACGGCAGCTGCTTTGCGAGCCGCAGAGATCAAGGCTGATGCGCTTCTTAAGGCGACGAAAGTCGATGGGGTGTATGAAGCCGATCCCACCATTCACAGGGATGCAGTGAAGTTTGAAACTCTCGATTACCTTGAGGTTCTCAACCGGGGCTTGAAAGTAATGGATTCGACTGCAGTGTCCCTGTGTATGGAGAACCATATCCCTATTATTATCTTCAACATCCATCAGGCAGGGAACCTGTGTAAAATTGTGAAGGGAGACAAAGTTGGCACGCTCGTGGGGAGGGAGAAAAATGAATGAACTTTTGAAGCCCCTTCTACGGGACATTGAGAAGCGTATGAAACAAGCGGTGAATGTCGTTCGTGAGGAACTCTCTCACGTTCGCACCGGACGAGCCTCTCCTGCGCTTGTGGAGAATCTTGAAGTGGAGTACTATGGCACGATGGTTCAGCTCAAGCAAATTGCCTCCATTACGACCCCAGATGCCCGCACTATCCTTATCCAGCCCTGGGATCGAAATGCTCTGCCCCTCATTGAGAAGGCTATTTGGAAATCGGACCTTGGGTTCAATCCCGCAGTGGATGCAACGGTAATACGAGTGACCTTGCCTCCTCTTACAGAAGAGCGGAGGAGAGAGATTGCCAAGATGGCCAAGAAAATCGTGGAGGATGGCAAGGTGGCGGTGAGGAACCTCCGTCGGGAAGCCAACGAGGAAGTACGTAAAATGGAAAAGGATGGGAAGATTTCAGAGGATGAAAGTAAATGGGCTCAAGCAGAAATTCAGAAGATGACCGACGAGCACATCAATGAGTTGGACGGTTTATGGGAAAAGAAGGAAAAGGAAATCATGAGCGTGTAAGTGCTCTTTTGCAGCATGTGGCTATCATTATGGACGGTAACGGGCGATGGGCAGAGCGGCAGGGACTCCCCCGGCTTGAGGGACACCGAAAAGGCGTTGAAGTGGTGCGGGTCATTGTTGAAGAGGTTGGTCGCTTGGGTATTCCCTTTTTAACGTTGTACTCTTTCTCTACTGAAAACTGGCGAAGGCCGCTCCATGAAGTGCAAGGGCTTTTGTCCCTTTTTGAGGAAGCGGTGAACCGCTACGGAAAGGATCTCAAAGCAAATAATGTCTGTGTTCGTTTTCTTGGTCGTCGCGATGGTTTGCCGGAAAAACTCAGAGAGGCCATGAACGGGCTTGAGAAAGAAACCGCAGGAAACACTGGGCTCACGCTCAATCTCGCCCTGAACTATGGAGGGCGGGACGAGATTTTACGGGCCATACGTCGTTTCGCGGAAAGCGGAAGAGATTGGTCCACCCTTACTGAGGAAACCTTCCGTTCTTTTCTCGACACGGGGGATCAACCTGACCCGGATCTCCTCATTCGTACAGGGGGGGAAAAGCGTATCAGCAATTTCCTCCTCTGGCAAATTGCCTATACCGAGCTTTGGTTCACCGATACTCTCTGGCCAGATTTCACTATCTCCCTTCTCCACCAGGCGCTTGAGGACTTTGCACAGCGTCGGAGGAAATTTGGAGGTCTCTCTTGAAGAATGCGTCCTTTTTGAGAGATCTGAGGATACGAACACTAACGGTTCTTCTCTTTCTGCCTCTTTTTCTTGCATTTGTTCTTGTAAGTCGTGTCACCATGGTGGGCATTTTTCTGGCTATTGCTTTTCTTGCCTTCTGGGAGTACCTTGTTGTTGCCTTCGGCAGAAGAGAGCCTTTTCCTCTATCTCTTGGTGGTGGGGTGCTGGCGTGGATGTGTGCTGTTCCCTTGGTGCCTGAAAGGGTGCGGTTTCTTGGATGGTATGTTTGCGCCCTTTTTCTTCTGGCGTGGGCACTCCGGGATACGGCAAGATGCCTCGAGCGGGTGAGTTTTTTCCTCTTTGGGGTTTTCTACTGTTTTGTCCTTCCCTTCTTCTGGATTCGAACCGGGCTTGAGTTTTCTCCTAAGCTCCTCCTCTTCTTCGCCTTTCTCGTGTGGATCAACGATATTCTGGCGTATTTTTTGGGAATGCAGTGGGGGCATCATAAGATTCTTCCTTCCGTCAGTCCGGGGAAGAGTTGGGAAGGCTTCCTGGGAGGATTGGGGAGTACCATTCTTGGGAGCGTCATCCTGGGGTGGCTTTTTGGTCTTCCGCTTGAATGGTCCTGCCTTTGCGGTTGCAGTATCCCTCCGTTGGC
>JBDIWL010000041.1:0-8901 GCA_039638315.1 Candidatus Caldatribacterium thermophilum
TACCTATGAGGGATTGAAAGGTGTTACGTACTGAAACGTACTGTGAATGAATGTTGGTTTGGAGACTACCTATGAGGGATTGAAACGGAATGGGACGGTAACGTGAGCAAAAAAAAATCAGTTTGGAGACTACCTATGAGGGATTGAAACGCAAGTTGCACAATCAGGTCTGCCACTTCTTCTACCGGTTTGGAGACTACCTATGAGGGATTGAAACAGGAATGCGACCTGGAATACCATCGCCCCTACAGGGACCGTTTGGAGACTACCTATGAGGGATTGAAACTGACATCATCATCACCATCTTTGCTGGCTTGTCTGAGTTTGGAGACTACCTATGAGGGATTGAAACCCAGGGTACACCGAGAACTCCTCCCAGGCCGTGTTCGTTTGGAGACTACCTATGAGGGATTGAAACGGGAGCTTCACGATGGAACGTACGATCTCCTTCATTGTTTGGAGACTACCTATGAGGGATTGAAACCTGAGGATCACGGCCAGATACGTGACCCTCTCGTTCAGTTTGGAGACTACCTATGAGGGATTGAAACGCATTTTGGATTCTCCCCTTCTCTAACCCATACCTCGTTTGGAGACTACCTATGAGGGATTGAAACGTGGTTTCCGTGTCTTCGGGTGCTTCCATGCCTTCGGGTGTTTGGAGACTACCTATGAGGGATTGAAACGCATCCACTTCCCCACCACACCGCACACACCCAAGCTGTTTGGAGACTACCTATGAGGGATTGAAACCGTCTTGTCCCTCCCTTCTGTTTTTTTTCTGTGAAGGCTTGGAGACTACCTATGAGGGATTGAAACAGTACCACCTCACCCCTCCAGGATGCTTCTCAGAGGTTAGCTGCTTCCGTTTGGGGATGCGATATGGAAAGTATCTATTTTCCCGATGCTCTGGGGAGGGATAGCTTTTGCTCAAAAGTAAGGTTGTTATTGTCGGCGCAGGTTATGTAGGGTCTACACTGGCCTATAACCTCATCCAGCGGGCACTGGTAGAGGAGATCGTTCTCATCGACATCAACCAGGCGAAGGCAGAAGGCGAAGTTATGGACCTCAGTCATAGTCTTCCTTTCGCTCGGCCGGTAGAGATTCGGGTAGGTGGCTATGAGGAGTGTAATGACGCAACTGTGGTGGTCATCACTGCGGGAGTGGCCCAAAAACCGGGTGAGACAAGGCTTGATCTGGCGTCCAGGAATCTTGCCATCTACCAGCAAATCATCCCTGCAATTATAGCTGGAGGTACCAAAGCCATCCTCCTTATAGCCACAAATCCTTTAGATGTTATGACCTATGCAGCGATTCGACTCAGCGGTCTTCCTCCTGAGCGGGTCATTGGTTCCGGTACTCTGCTTGATAGTTCTCGCCTTCGCTTCCTTTTGAGTCGTCACTGTGGAGTTGACCCAGCCAATGTCCACGCCTATATTCTCGGTGAGCATGGCGATAGTGAAGTGCCTATCTGGAGTGCTACCCATATTGCTGGAATGCATCTTGACGAGTACTGTGCTATCTGCGGCCGTGGTTGTGGTCCCAGGGTTTGGGAAGAACTTTTTGCCAAGGTCCGGGACGCCGCCTACGAAATTATTGCTCGCAAGGGTGCCACCTACTACGCCATTGGCCTGGCTTTGGTTCGAATCCTCACCGCTATTCTCCGGGATGAACACTCCCTGCTCACCGTCTCTGTCCTCCTCAATGGTGCATATGGCCTGCGGGATGTGGCGTTAAGCGTACCCGCAATCGTGGGACGGCAGGGGGTAGAGAGAGTCATTCCCTTCCCATTGACACAGGAAGAGGAGGAAAAACTCCACCGCTCGGCGGCAATCATCCGGGAAGTTATCGTTACCCTGGGACTTGCGTAGAAAAAGAGGCGTGTACATTAACCTGCTCCTATATTGGCCATGCCCCCTATTATCTGACACAGAGTGCAACGCCAATTCCACCGGGAAATGCAATTCCTCCTGTACCCACGCTCGTTCCGATATCTCATGCCTACCAAATGAGGGAAAACAAAGAGTAGAAAAAAACTTGTAAAACCTCTCCTTTCAGGATGAACTTTCTGGAAGTACTTGTCAGAGGAGGAAATTCGGAGTATAATTGTTTCGAAACTGTTTCAGAACTTTTGCGAAAGAGGTACAAAATGTCAAGGGTAAACATTTACACCATAGCACAAAAGGTTGGTGTTTCCCCAGCAACGGTCTCGCGGGCTCTCAACCATCCGGAGCAGGTATCCCCGGAAACACGAGCAAAGATTCTCCGGGCAGTAGAGGAATATGCCTTTATTCCAAGCATCCTTGCAAAACGAAACGATACCATTGGCATCGTTTACAACTGGCGAGAGGGCATATTCTGCAACTACTACTTTTCCCGGCTTTTGAATGGTATTTCCTCCGAGCTGCAGAAATTCAATTACAACATGCTCCTTTTTGCCTCTGACCGTTTCACCTCACCTCAGGAATGGCGAACTTTCCTCCACCAGCATCACGTTGGAGGGGTTGTCCTCGTAACGCCTCCCAAGGATGACCCACGAATACAACCCCTCATTGCCCTGGGTCGCGATGTGGTTGTCCTTGGCTCGCGCATTGAAGGTAATGTCCACTTTGTGGACTGTGAGAACATTCAGTCAACGCGCACCGCTATGCAGTACCTCTTCGACCTTGGTCACCGAATCATAGGGTTCATTGGGGGTGACCTGACACAAGTTGACCACGCAGAGCGTTTTGAGGCGTATCGAAATTTTCTCGCAGAACGCAACCTCTTCCGGGAAGAATACGTACACATCACCGACGATATTCCCTCTTTTCTCTCTGGACAGGGAGGATTTGAAGGAGCACTAAGGCTACTCAACCTCTCCCCTCCCCCCACAGCAATCTTTGTGGCAAGCGGCAACTGTCTCCCTGGAGTTCTCCGGGGTATCCAGAACATGGGCAAGCGTATTCCTGAAGACGTTTCCCTCGTTTGCTTTGACGACCTTGAGGAAATCGCCCCTCACATCACCGCCATTCGACAGCCTATCGAGCGTATGGGTAGAGTTGCCGCAGAAATTCTCGTTCGCCAAATGATAAGGAGTGACGGGAATGCAAAACTTGAGCGGAAAATCCTCCCATGCCAACTTGTCATCCGGGGATCGGTAAAGAGTTGCTCCTATGAAAGGAGGTGAGGAGTAAAAGCTCTGGTCTCTCAACACAGTGCTTGAGGTGACCCTCGGCAAATCTGCAACATCCAGGAAAGGAGGAGGAACATGCGGAGATTGTGGTTCATCTTTCTTGTGTGTGTCTTCCTGTGGAGTTTCGGAGTTGGTGCCCAGGAGAAAATTACCCTGCAGTTCTGGCACACATATAGCCTCGCCGAAATCAAAGTCTTAACAGAGCAAGTCGAACGGTACATGCAGGAAAATCCTAATGTGCAAGTTCAGCTCACCAACATCCCCTTTGACCAGCGGGCAACTATGATTATCAACGCCATCAAGGGTGGAACTCCCCCTGACCTCTACCGTGGCGATATGCCTATGCAGTTTGAAATCGCTCGTCTTGACGCAGCTTTGCCCCTTGGCGACTACATCAAGAAGTTCGACCCCGAAATGCTCTCAGACGTACCGCAGAATATCTGGGACATGTGCACCTATAAGGAACAAATCATAGCAATCCCTGAAGACTTCTTCGTACCAGTCGTATACTACAACAAGGACCTGTTCCAGGAAGCGGGCATAGCATCTTTCCCCACGACCTGGGAAGCCCTCATCGAAGCCGCAAAGAAACTCCACAAGCCAAAAGAGGGGAAATTCGGTATCGAGTGGATGTCCTGGAGTGATGGTCCTTACTGGTCCACAGGAGCGCTGTTCCTCTCAAACGGTGGTGGCTTCGTTGAGAACGGGAAAGTTGTTTTTGCCAGTGAAAACAACGCCAAGACTTTCGAACTCCTTCAGGAGCTCTTCAAGTATACGCCTCCGGGACTCTCGACATTTGGCTACGACGACTGGGATAAAGCTTTCTACCTCGGCAAAGTCGGTATCCAGCTTGGTAACGGTTCGTGGAGTATTGGCAACTACCGCGAACTTGCTCCCAACCTCAACTACGGCATTGCTCCTTATAACATCGTTGGTCCCATGGGGACCGAGCCCATAGTGCCGGGACACGGTGTCTGCTTCTACATGGTCATGAAAGGCACAAAGTACCCCGAGGAGGCTGCAAAAATCCTCACCTGGCTTGTGAGTCCTGAGAACCACCTCGAGTGGTGTGAGAAGCTCTGGCACACACCAGTGCGTACATCGACCTTTGCCAACGCTTTCTTTGATGATCCAAGGTTTGATGCTTTCAAGTTTGAACTCACCAGAGCTCGGGCAATCTTTACCGGAGACGTGGCTACCGTTTTCAATCCGCTCATCGCTGATACCTTCCGGCGTGTCTTCTGGGACATCATTGAAGGTGGTGCAGACATCCAGGAAGCTCTTGAAAACGGTGCAAGAGAAATGGAGAAAATCCTTGCCGAACTCGGCAAGTGAAGGCATACCCTCCCGGGTAATTCCGGGAGGGTATGGAGGGAGAACAACGATGTCTCGAAAACGTTCGCACTGGTTCCTCCTCACACCGCTTGGAGCTTTCCTTCTCCTCACATACCTCTACCCAATGTTCTACCAGATCCTCCTGAGCTTTGAAGAACATACCCTCTATACTGTGGAACCGTATTTCGTTGGCCTTCGGAACTACGTTACGGTTCTTCACGATCCCCTTTTCTCTACGGCTCTCAAAAACGCCTTTCTTTGGACAGCACTCTCTGTGTTCTTCCAGATACTCCTTGGGCTCTTTGCCGCTCTCCTTTTGCACGTACCTATGAGGGGATACAGAATCTTCCGGAACTTGAGCCTTCTTCCTTTTGTCCTCCCACCCGTGGCTATTGCCGTTACCTGGAAGTGGTTGTACAACCCCCTGTACGGACTCATTAACTACTTTGTGGTTCTCCTTGGTGGGGCACCGGTGAATTTCCTTGGCAGGAACCTTGCCCTATACTCAGTTACCTGGGTCAACATCTGGAAAGCTTTCCCCTTTTACGCCCTTTTTATCCTCGCTGGCCTCCAATCCATCTCGCAGGATGTGTACGAAGCAGCATATATCGACGGGGCAACCTCTTATGGCGTCTTCCGGTACATTACCCTGCCCCTTATCCGCCCTCTGCTCCTTGTTATGGCCCTCTTTGCTACTGTGTGGACCTTTAACTACTTTGACCTCATCTACTCCATGACTCAGGGCGGTCCAGGGCACACTACTGAGATTCTCGCAACGCTTGCATATAAGACGGTCTTTTTGAAGCTCCGCTTTGACCACGCAGCAACGATTGGCGTATTCATGTTCCTCATTAACTTTGTCGTCAGCCTCGTTATCCTTTCCCTTTCAAGGAGGGCTACATCGTGAAACGGAGACTTTCCTCCACGATGCTCTATTACGTACTCATCGTACTCCTTTTAGGCGTTATCCTCATTCCCATATACTGGCTCATTATGCCCTCTTTCCTCCCCGCAAGCGAGATGTTTGCTTTCCCTCCACACCTCTTGCCCCGATCAGTAACCCTTAAGAACTACTATGACCTTTTTGTGACTTACCCAAAGACCGTAACAATAGACATGTTCCTCTACCTTCGCAACTCCTTTATAGCGTGTGGTGCAGCAAGTGGGATAGTTCTCGTTATCAGTGTCCTTGCCGGATACGCTTTAGCCCGGGGTGCATTTCGTGGAAAAGAGACTGTCCGAACAACTATTCTTCTCACCCAGATGATGCCTGCAGTTCTCTTCTTTATCCCGATATACCTTCTCATGAAAGGACTGAATCTCATCAACAATCTCCTTGCCCTCATTCTCATATACCCTGGCATGGTGGCTCCTTTCAGCACTTTCATCAGCGAGGCCTACATCGTCAACATTCCTCAGGAAATCGAAGAAAGTGCACTCCTTGATGGTGCGACCACCGGAACCATCCTCTTTCGCATCATTCTCCCCCTTTCTGCCCCCATGGTCGTAGCTATCCTCATCTACTCTTTCGTCTGGATGTGGAACGACCTCATTATTTCTCTGGTTCTCTGCCACGCCAATGAGGTTCGTACAGCCAGTGTAGGACTTTTTAGCTTCATCGGTGCAGCAACGGTTGAGTGGGGCGGGCTCTTGGCAGGAACTGTGCTTTGTATTCTGCCACCCCTTATCCTCTTTGCTCTTTTCCAGAGGTTCATCATTCAAGGCATTCTGGCAGGGAGCTTAAAAGCATAGGAAGGAGGCCCATACGTATGCACAAGATTTCTCTCGATGGTACGTGGATCCTCGAAGATTTTCCCTATGGAGAAGGAATCCAGCGTAACGCACACCGTCCCGACTATGTCCCCAAAGATGCGCTTCTTGCCCAGGTCCCAGGAGAGGTACATCTGGACCTCCTCCGGGCAGGACGCATAGAAGAACCACTCTTCGGAGAAAACGCCAAGAAGTGCCAGTGGGTTGAAGAAAGAGAATGGTGGTACCGAAAGGAGTTTGAGGTCCCTGAGGAATTCCTTGCACTCCCTGCAGAACTCGTTTTCGAAAGCGTTGACACCGATTGCGATATCTACCTCAATGGAGAGCCTATTGCACACCACGAAAATATGTTCGTCCCCCTGGTTCTCAATGTCTCGGGAAAGTTAGCGCAACGAAACGTCCTCGTCGTACGGGTTGATGCTGGGACACAGAGGATTGCCCACAAACCCTTCACCCCCTATCCTGTGGGAAGCCCAGAGCAAGACTACCGCCGGGTGTGGGTCCGTAAGGCCCAATTCACCTTTGCCTGGGACTGGGCCCCTCGCCTTGTGAACGTGGGAATCCCCCGGAGCGTATACCTGCGCTTTTTCGAAGGCTTTGCGCTGCGAGATGTTTTCCTTCAGGGAAAGGTACACGGATACGACTCTGCCACGGTGACCATCTCTGGACAGATCGAGAACTTTTCCCATGACTTCGCCTGTGAGCCAAGGCTTACCCTGCGGGTTCTCTTTTTTGAGGAAGAGGGGAAAAACCTTGCTGCCGCAAAGGATACCATTCTTCGAGCGTATCCAGGACTCACAAACTTCACTCTCTCTGTAGAGCTCTCTCCAGCTCGCCTCTGGTGGCCAAATGGATTCGGGGAACCTCACCTCTACAAGGTCGTACTCCTCCTTCTGGGAGAAGATGGGCGGGAACTCGACCGCTTCGAGAAACTCTGGGGTATCCGGGAGGTTTCCCTGAAACAAGAACCGCTTCCAGGAGACGAGGGAGAATCCTTTATCATCACGGTGAATGGGGAACCGATATTCTGCAAAGGCGCTGACTGGGTACCGGCGGATTCCCTCTTGCCCCGGGTGACGAAAGAAAAATACGCACGACTCATCGATGAGGCAAAGAACGCACACTGCAACATGTTCCGGGTCTGGGGCGGAGGAATATATGAAGATCCCTTCTTCTACGAGCACTGTGCCCGGTGCGGCATCATGATATGGCAGGATTTCATGTTCGCCTGTGCGTATTACCCCAAGGACCCTACGTTTCTCAAAGAAGTGGAACGAGAAATCGAAACCGTTGTGAAGCGTCTCCGCAATGAAACAGCCATAGTCCTCTGGTGTGGGAATAATGAACTCCAGTGGCTCCATGAGCGGAACAAGGCGATAAGCGGGCGTACGGATTTAGAATTCTCGGATTACGAGATATACCATGTCCTCATGCCTCGAATTCTGAAAAACCTCGATCCTACGAGGCCATTCTGGCCCTCAAGTCCCTTCGGCGGGAAAGACCCGAATTCCGAATTCGAGGGCGATCGTCACGCCTGGGATGTCAGTATCATCCTTGAAGACCTTAAAGAGCGGGTAAATTACGAAAACTATGCCAGGGACCGCGGGAAATTCATTTCGGAATTCGGCGTTCTTGCTCCACCGAGCCTTGCATCTCTTAAAGAGTGCATCCCTGAAAATGAACTCTTCCTCGATTCTCCATCCTGGCAGTTCCACAACAACGTCTTTGAGCGGGAAAACATTCGGGGCATGCTTCGGGAGTTCGTGAAGGATCCGGAAGAGCTCTCTTTTGAGGAGTACATCCACTACGCGCAAATCCTCCAGGGAGAGGCACTGAAATTTGCCCTCGAACACTGGCGGCGGCGCAAGTTCTTAACTGCAGGAGCCCTCTTCTGGATGTACAGTGACTGCTGGGGGGCTATTGGCTGGACTATTATCGATTACTACCTCCGGAGGAAGGCGAGTTACTACTTCGTCCGGAGAGCCTTTCAACCTGTAGACCTCTCCATCAAGAGGAACGAGGAGACTGCTGAACTCTTCGTCGTCAATGATACTCCAAAGGACTGTGCCCTGTCTGTTACGTATGGTCTTTCGCTTTTCTCGGGTACAAGCCTCCTTTCAGGGAACGAATCCTTCCGCATCGCACCAAATACCGCCAAGCGAGTGGCGACCATACCCCTCAATGTCCTCCAGGGTCGAGAGAGAGACGCCTTTCTCTGGGCCATCCTTTACGACGGCGATACCCCCCTTGACTGGGAGCGGTGCTTCTTCGTCCGATTCAAAGACTGCAATTTTCCAAAAGCCAATGTGATGGGTCATCTCGTCGAAAAAGACGGGGTACAATACCTCGAACTCGTAAGCACGACCTTTGCCTGGTCGGTGCATCTCGAATTTCCAGAAGGATTCCTCCCCGAAGACAACTACTTTGACCTCTTCCCAGGGGTCAAGCGGCGCGTTCGCATCGACGGCGAGGGACCCTTGAAAACTGAAGATGTGAAAATTTCCTGGAACAACAGGTAAACCTACACCTCCTCAACCTCAAGCCCCAGCACCTGGGCGATGGAGCAGAGACTCGCCATATGCTCCCCTCCCACAAGGCACACGTGGTGGGAGGGGAGTTTT
>JBDIWL010000042.1:0-8800 GCA_039638315.1 Candidatus Caldatribacterium thermophilum
AGAGCCACACAAAGGCCTTTCCGTTGCTCTCCTCAAGGTACGCCCTGGGGAAGACTAAAACCCCCTGACGTTCCCCAAGGATGAGCTCCACATTCACTGCTGCCTCAGGCTTGAGGTTTTCAACGGCGTCCTCAAAGAGGAGCGTAACCTCAACCGTTCCCTGGGCTGGGTCAATGGCCGGGGCGACCCGGACAACTTCTGCTCGGAAAACCCTGCCGCCGGTGCTCACGAGTTCCTTCACAAGGGCCTTCATACCGGGGGTGATTTTCTTGTACTCCCGCTCGTCGATACGGGTCCGCACGAGGAGAGGGTTTACCCCGAGAGTGATGACCGTCTCCCCAGCTTGGACGAACTCACCGGGCTTTTTCGCGACGGCAAGGACCAGGCCTTCCCTGGGTGCGCGAAGTTGCTTCCTGACAAGGTCACGTTCGGCCTGGGCAAGCTCAAGGCGAGCGCGTTTTTCCTGAGCCTGGGCCTCAAGGAATCGAACTCCCGATGGAGTAAGGCTCTCCCGGTTCAGAATAGCCGTTCGGGCAAGGGATTGCGCTCTTTCCCACTGCTTTTGTACTCTCTCAAACTCCTCCTCGGGGATGCTTCCTCCTGTAAAGAGGCGCTGGGCTCTTAAGAATTCCTTCCAGGCGGCTTCCTCTTCAAGAGCTGCCCGATGGGCCTCTTCTCGGGCAAGGGGCGCTTCGTATTCCTTGATGCTCCGCAGGGCTATTGAGGCGAGTTCCAGGGCAATCTCGGCTCGGGCTACGGCGTTACGCTCTTCGGTATCCTCAAGGGCAGCAAGGAGCTGCGCCTTGGTGACCCTTTCTCCCTCTTGAACCGGAATGTCCTGTAAGGTCCCCGGAATCTGAAAGGCAAGGTTGAGCTTTTCAGAGAAGGTCACTCTCCCTGCGGCAACGATGGTTTCTACGATATCTCTTGGTTCCACGACGTAGTATTCTGCGCGCCGGGGCATCTGGCTTCGCACCAAAAGGAGCACAACGAAAAGACCACCCAACCCAAGGAGAATCCACTTCTTCATGGGATTCCACATCCTACTCCCTGAAGAGTTCCAGGTACTCTCCGTATCCTTCAGCTTCAAGGCGCTCCTTTGGGATAAAACGAAGCGCCGCAGAGTTGATGCAGTACCGTTTACCTGTGGGGGGTGGACCATCATCAAAGACGTGCCCGAGGTGAGAATCGGCGTAGCGACTCCTAACTTCTACCCGGACCATGCCGTGGCTTCGGTCTTCAACCTCCACAATGTTTTCTGGTTCCAGGGGTCTTGTGAAGCTTGGCCAGCCAGTTCCAGAGTCGAACTTGTCGAGGGAGCTGAAAAGGGGTTCTCCCGAGACAATGTCGACGTAAATCCCTGCTCTGTGGTTATTCCAGTACTCGTTCTGGAAGGGTGGTTCAGTGGCGTTCTCCTGGGTTACGGCGTACTGCAGGGGGGTGAGCCTTTTCCGGAGTTCCTCTTTGGGGGGTTTCACGAAGTGCTTCCAGGGTTTTTCTCCCCAGTGCTTTGCAAGGAACGCATCCCGACCGGAGAGCTTCCGGTAGAGTTCATACCGCAAAGGGCATTTCCTCGCGTAGTCCTGGTGGTACTCCTCGGCGGGGTAAAAGGGAGAAGCAGGAAGAATCTCGGTAACGATAGGTTTTGCGAAACGGCCTGATTCCTCAAGGGCCCTCTTGGAGGCCTCAGCCTTAAGCCTTTGCGCTTCAGTGTGGTAGAAGATTGCCGTACGGTACTGGGGACCCCGATCGGCAAACTGTCCTCCAGGGTCGGTGGGGTCGATGTTGCGCCAGAAGACCTCAAGGAGTTCCTCATAGGACACCTTTTCAGGGTCAAAGAGTACCTCCACAGCCTCAAAGTGCCCCGTTTCTCCGGTACAGACTTCTTCATAGGTAGGGTACTCCTTGTGACCCCCGGTGTACCCTGAAGTTACTGCAACGACACCAGGAACCTTTCGGAAAGCGCTTTCCAGGCACCAGAAGCATCCTCCTGCGAAAGTGGCTTTTTCGAGCGTCGCCCTCTCCTGCGCAAGGGCACAGGGGGCGCAAAGGACAAGAAGGGAAAGGAAAAGTAGCGTGTACATGCATCTCACCTCTTGCCCTTGGAAAACCCACCGAGGACGAACTTATTCCCTTGGGTCCTCGAAGGATGCCATGGCGTCTTCAGGCGCTTCACCGTGCTCTCTGAGCACCCGGAGGAACACCTCAACAAGGTCCGGGTCAAATTGCGTTCCTGCATTCTTGCGAATTTCCTCAATGGCTTTTGCGCGGGACAGGGCTTTCCGACAGGGACGGTCACTTGTCATGGCGACGAAAGCATCGACAAGGGCGAGAATTCGAGCAGGAAGGGGAATGTCCTTGCCTTTGAGTCCCTGGGGGTACCCTTTCCCGTCAAAGCGCTCATGGTGTGCAAGAATACCTTCAGCCACCGGGAGGAGCTCAGGGAAAATCCGGGCGATACGGTAACCAATCTCGGGGTGCTTCCGTATTTCCACCCACTCCTCTTCAGTGAGGGGTTCGGTCTTCACCAGGATAGACCGGGGAATGGCCACTTTCCCAAGGTCGTGGAGCCGGACAAGGAGGTGGAGGTTGTCGAGCTCGGTTTTCGAAAAACCAAGAGCGCTGCCTATTTTCTGTGCAAGGGCATGCATCCGTTCGTAGTGTGTCTCCATCTCTCCCGGGATTTCCCGGAGGTACTGCTCGAAAGCAATGAGCAAGGCGGCACGTGAACTCTTTGCCTCGTTGAGTTTGTCCCGATACATATGGTTTTCCGCTTCGCTGAGGATGGCATCAATATCCTCGTTTTCCCGTTCCTTCGTGGCGTATCCCAAAGCAAGGCTCATGGGGAAGGGCACGCTTCCCCTTTTCGATTCCTCTTCACAGGCTTTCTTGATGCGCTCAATGACGCTCTGGGCAACCGCTCGTGGCGTTTTGGGAAGGAGGATGACGAATTCATCCCCACCCCAGCGGGCGACGATATCCTCC
This sequence comes from Candidatus Caldatribacterium thermophilum, assembly GCA_039638315.1. Classification (GTDB taxonomy): domain Bacteria; phylum Atribacterota; class Atribacteria; order Atribacterales; family Caldatribacteriaceae; genus Caldatribacterium; species Caldatribacterium thermophilum. The sequence continues at coordinate 2,986 of JBDIWL010000042.1, forward strand.
TTGCGGCACGCTTGAGAGAGGGCTGCAGCTACCTTCTTGAGGAGCTCATCGCCCTTCGTGTGGCCAAGGGCGTCATTAACGAGTTTTAAGTTATTCACATCCGCCATGATGATGCTTAAGGGGAGCTGCCTCGGCACATCGAGTCTCTTGAGGGCGTCCTCGAAGAAGAGGCGATTGTAGAGGCCGGTGAGGGGATCGTGGAAGGTGAGGTAGAGGATACGGTCTTCCGCTTGCTTTTTCGCCGTCACGTTGGAGGAGACGGTGACTACCCGGAACACCTTACCCTCCTCATCGAGGATAGGATACGCTCTCTGGAGCCACACGGTCCCATCGTGGGAGGTCACTTCTCCCTCCTGAGGCATTCCGGTGGCAAAGGCCTGGACGGTGGCGCATCCAGGGCAGGGTGCGTGTCGCTTTTCAAAGATTTCGAAGCAGTGTTTTCCGATAACCTCTTCAAGGGAAAGGCCGAAATTCCTGAGGACTGCCCGGTTTGCCCAGACAATCCGTGGTCCTTCCTCGTAGTACACAACTTGGTCTTCAAGGGCATCGAGGATGAGCGTCTTTTCCCGTTCTGCTGCTCGCAGGGCTTCCTCAGTTCTCTTCTGTATTGTGACGTCCCTGTTTACCCCCACTATGCCAACGATTTCCCCTTCTTCGTTCCGTAAGGGGACCTTGTTGGTGGCAATCCAGATTTTCCGCTGTACGCCGGTAGAGTAGTCGAAGACTTCTCGCTCGTCGTTGAGGATGGGTTTTCCAGTTCGGAGGAGTTCTTCCTCCTCTTCCCAGAAGGAACGGGCGATTTCCTCCGGATGAAGGTCGAAGTCGGTTTTCCCAAGCATCTCCTCGGGGGAAGCAAAGCCGTGGTGGCGGGCATCAGCTTCGTTCGCAAAAATGAAGCGGTGGTTTCGGTCTTTCACGTAAATGTGCTCTGGAATAGCGTTAATGATGGCAAAAAAGAGGTTCTTCTCCTCAAGGCGCGAAGTGCCAAAGAATACGGAGACCGTACCAGCACCCTGGCCAAGGGAAAGCCTCACAACCCGTAAAGTCTTCCCTTCCCTCGTCCCCGTGGAGGCATCTTGAGGCATGTGGCTCAGGAACTCTTTGAGCTTTGCAGTATCGTGGAGGGGAAGGGAAAGGAGGCGAAAAACTTCTTCGTTTGCAGCGACAATCTCTCCTCTTTCGTCAGTGACGACAATTCCTATCTCTTCCACTGTACCATATCCCCTTCATTTCGCGCACCACAACTCGCTCTGCCAGGATGGGAAGAATGCCCGTATCCACCCTCCCTGCTTCCCAGACCATGGCGTTGCAGGCCCCGGCAGCTGTACCAAGGCGCATCGCCTCCTCAAAGGAGTTCCAGCGCAAGAGTCCATAGATGAAACCTGCAAGGAAGGCATCTCCTGAACCCACAGGATTCACCGCCGGGATTTCCGGTGGCTGGGCAAAGAGGAAACCCTCCTTCCTCCCGAGGACCGCTCCATCTTTCCCCAGAGTGAGTATAACGATTTGCGCTCCTCGAGTAAAGAAGAAATCGAAGAAGGCTTCCCAATCTCTGGGTTTTTGCAAAGGTTTCCCAAGGGTTACCTCCGCCTCTTCCGCATTCATTTTCACTCCGAAGGGGTACGAAGAGAGGGTGCGGAGCGCTTCTCCCCTTCCGTCGATGATGACGCTTTTCCCCTGGCAGCGGGGAAGCGCCTCTTCGTAGAATTCTGGAAACGAGGGGGGAAGGCTTCCGCAGAAGAGCACGAAATCGGCATTTTCCTGGAGCGCGGTGAGTTGAGTCAGGAATTCCCGTTTTTCCTCGTGCTCCATTTCGTGAGGGGGTTCAAAGTACACAATCTGATGCCATTGTCGATCCACTACGGTTGTGACGACTCGCGTAGCAGAACGAATCCACACAGGCACTGTGGCAATGCCCTCTCCGGTGAGAAGGTGGAACACCCGTTCCCCCGTGTACCCCCCAAGAGGCACAAGGTGCACGCACGGTACCCCGAGTTCCTTGAGGACCCGGCACACGTTTGACCCTTTGCCACCGGCGATTTCAGTGGCTTTCTGGACTTCCACCCGCCCTGAGGGCCTGTGGGCATCCACAAAGAGTGTCCGGTCAAGGCAGGGATTCGGTGTGACGACGAGCACCATAGCGGGAAATACAAAGGGGAAAGAGAAAAGTCGCGTAAAGGGTCAGCGCAAAGTACCGTCCCCAGAGCCACAGCTTGTGCTCTACGGGCACTGCCTTTCCTCCAAGGTAGCAAAGGACAAGGGTCCCCACTCCAAGGAGGAAAGTTGCAAGCGGTACGCGCTTTTCCTCAAGTCCTGACCAAAGGGCCAGTGTGTACCCAAAAAGCGCCCCACTCAGGGAACCAGCAGTCTTCACAGCAAGAGGTGAGGGGGCACCAGAAAAGAGGACCACACTGCCAGAGCCCAGGAAGGCAAGTGCAAGGGGAAAGGGTATGCTCCTTCGCACAGGTATGCGAAAAACCCGCGAAAACCCCAGGGCAAAGCCAAAACCAAGGAGTGCACCAAAAAGGACATCCTCAAGGTAGTGTACCCCAAGGTAGAGCCGGGAGAGGGCGACGAGGGCAACGAGCACTCCCCCAAGGATGAAGAGAGGGGTTTTTCCAAGGGAGAAAGCAAGGAAAAACCAGAATGCAGCCGTTGACTGGGCATGACCACTCGGGAAAGAAAAGTCTTCCGGAGTTTCAAGAATCCGCAGACCCACTCCTGAAGGTCGAGGAACCTGGAAGAGGTCTTTGAGGAGGAAACTTACGTAAAGCGAAACAAGCACTGTACACGCAAGGGATATGGCAAGCTTCCTCTTTCCAGACCAGTAGAGGAAGACAAGGACAGCAAAGTAAAAGAACTCGCTCCCGAGGAAAGAAAGTCCCCGCATGACGGAGTCAAGGAAAGGCGTTCCTCCCCTCTGGAGGGCAAGAAGGAGGTCAAGGTTTCGAAACCCCACCATGGTGCTCCCTCGCCCAAAGCATCACAAGCTCCACAAGACGTTCGATATTCTTCACGTTGACCGCTTCGACTGTATCGGTGTACCAGTGCCAGTTGACAGGAAGGCCGTTCTTCCCAAGGGCGATAAAGGTGAGCGCTTTGAAACCCCGGGCAAGAAGGGGTGTGGCATCGGTCGAAAGCCCAAGGTACGGCTGAAAGGCAAGGTCAGAGACCCGCAGGGCCTGGAACTCTCTGAGGAGGTCCCTTGCGGCAGGGTACACGCGCCACATCCCCTCTTTTGTGGCGGCAGTGAGCGTCCCAATGCCAACGTTGTCAAAATTCAGAATAGGTTTCCCGGAGAGTTCCGTTCTGTGCCGCGCCACAAGGTTACAAGACCCCCAGGTTCCCGACTCCTCTGCTCCAGTAAAGACCACAAGAAAGGGAATGCCCGCTTCTTTAAGCATCTGAGCAGTTTTTAAGGCTGCGGCAACGCCGCTTCCGTTATCGTTCCCTCCTGGCGAAGGGGACATGAAGAACTCCCGGTGCACATGCCCGAAGGCAAGGAAGAGAAGGTACAGAGAGGGCACAAAAGCCGTAAGGTGAAGAAAGGAGGTGCGCACAAAGACCGAAAGCACGCTGACTCCGGCAACAAGACACGCTGCAAAGATGAAGAGGAGGAGAGAGACCCTTGGATGGACCACGAACTTCGGATGGAAGAAGATAGATGGGGTAGCAGAGTCCACATGGGCAAGGAGAACGACCTCAGGGTTTTCGCCGTATTTCCCAAGGACGTTTGCCGAGGTCCTTGTGCGGAAAAGGAGGCTCACCACGGGGAAGGTGGCAAGCTCGAAGTACAAAAGTACAAGGAGCACCACACTCGATGCCGCTGCCCAGGATGGGAAGAAGGGACTCAAAAGCCCTGCCTGGGGGAAACCAAGAAAGAACACAAGGTACGCCCAGGTGTACGTGGCTGGTGCCCGGAAGGTTTCTAAGGACGTGGCAAGGCCAAGGGAATCGAGAGTGCCTTTGAGGAAGAGCAGGAACTCTCGCTCTCTTTCCGATGCCGAAGGACGGGGGCCGAAGCTGGCGATTTTTTGGAGTATGTCCATCTTCGCCTCTTACCCGGATACGCTCTTTTCAGGAAACAACATGGACTTTACCGTCGGCAAGTAGCGAGCCTTGCCCCACAGGACCACCTTTAGAGACCTTCTTTCATTGTACTCGAGAAAGGGGAAGGGTATCAAGGAGGAAAGAGCCTCCTATGGGAGGATTTAAATCCAGGAGTACACAAGGGGTAAGCTGCAGCTTACCCCTTGTGCGGTTACTACCAGTACGTGAAATTCACAATGGTGCCTGGTCCAGTAACCGGAACGTACTCGGTGTGGCTTACGAAGCCGTTTTCATCGACCATGTAAACGCTCACCGTTTGCCCACAGGGAACGTTCTGAACGGTTACCGATCCCCAGGTAATAAGGTACTGCCCAGTGGGGAATCCGTTCACGTAGACGTTCCCATAGCAAAGTGGACAGCTTGAGATGACTCGAAGGGAACATGCCACTGGCTGCGCAGTTTGTGCTGGAGGCTGAGGCGTGCCACCACACCCCATTGTTGCAAGGGCAAGAATTCCCACGAGGATTCCAACAAGCAGCGTCGATGGTTTCATTTGCGTCCTCCTTCCCCCATGTGATGGATTCATTCTACGCTTGGTTACATTCTCTGTCAATTGGCGAAGGTGATCGGGGCGAGAAATCTCTCTCCTCTCTGGGCAAAGAGCAGGAGCCCATCCTTGACCTTTTCCTTTTAGGATGCTAACATGGTAGTATACCAAAGAGGGGAGGTAGGTATATGCGGCGGTTCCTCGGTATCCTTATCCTTGCTCTTTTTGGTGTGGCGCTTCTTGTAGCTCCAGCTGAAGCCAAAATCGTCTGGAAGTTCGGCCACCTCGTTAACGAAGAACACATGTGGCATCGGACAGCGGTGAAGTTCGCTGAACTCGTGAAGGAAAAGACCAACGGGGAAATCGAAATCGTCATTTACCCGAATGAGCAGCTTGGCAAAGAGATTGAAGTCCTCACCATGATTCAGGCAGGAACAGCAGACCTCACCATTTCTGGAGAGTCCATGCAAAACTGGGCGCCAAAGGCTGCTCTCATTGCTGCTCCATATGCCTTCAAAAGTATTGACCATATGGTGCGGGCAATAAACAGCGACATCGGGCACGAGATTCGTCAGGAAATCATCGAGAAAGTCGGCGTTATTCCTCTCTACTACCATATCCGGGCGCCTCGGAACCTCACCTCTAACAAACCGGTACATAAGCCTGAAGATGCACGAGGCCTGAGACTCCGGTTACCGAACGTTCCGCTCTTTGTAGAAGCCTGGAAGGCAGTCGGTGCAAGTCCCCAGGTCATGGCTTTCAGTGAGGTCTTTACTGCGCTCCAGCAAGGGGTTATCGATGCCCAGGAGAATCCCTATGACCTTATCTACAACGCAAGCCTCTACGAGGTGCAAAAGTACGTGAATGAGACAGAGCACGTCATTGGCTGGGTTTGGGTAGTCCTTGGCAAGAAACAGTTTGAATCCCTTCCCAAAGAGCTCCAGGACGCAGTCCTTGCTGCTGCCCAGGAGGCACAAAAGTACGCAGATCTCCTCTTCTGGCAGGAGATGCCTACCTTCAAGCAAAAGCTCATCGAAAAGGGCATGATTATCAACTCTGAGGTTGATAAAGAAGCCTTTAGAAAAATCATGTCCGAAGCGGTGGAGAAGGTTCTGACCCCAGAGCAGGCGGCACTCTACCGAAGGATTCAGGAACTTGAGTGAACTCCAGGTGGTGGGGGAATGTGGAGAAAAAGGCCTCGGCGTGCTGCCGAGGCCT
>JBDIWL010000043.1:0-8785 GCA_039638315.1 Candidatus Caldatribacterium thermophilum
CCCGAAACGCTCAAGGCACCAAAGGTTTTCCCGTGAAAACCTCCTATGGCGGACACAAACTTCTTCCGCCTCGTGTACATCCGGGCAAGTTTCAGTGCTCCTTCCACCGCTTCTGCACCGCTATTGCAAAAGAAGGAGTACTGGAGGTCTCCAGGGGTGACCTGGGCAAGCATTTCGGCAAGGTCCGCCTGGTGCTTATTGAAAAGGGTTCGACTCGAAAGGGGAAGGAGTTGCAACTGTTCCATAACCCGGGCAACGACCCTTGGGTGATTCCGCCCCACGTTGAAAACGCCAAATCCCCCAATGCAGTCGATGTACGCTTCCCCAAAAATATCGAATACCTTTGCCCCCTCACCTTTCCACTCAACCGTGGTGAGATTGGCGAACTTATAAAGCCGCGCAAGACCTGGATTAAGGTACTTCATGTACTTCTCAATGGTGGCATCAACAATTCGTTTCTTTTCCTCGAAACTCAACGTTTCCACACTTCCACCTCCCCAAAGCGCACCACCCGTGGCCGTATGCGCAATTCCTGCAGAAGCGCAAGGTACTCCTCAGGACGAATGTCTCTTGGGTGCTTTTCAAGAAGCGCCACAAACATTGCCTGGAGAACGTTGGTCCCAAAAGACCGCCCCTGCATTTCAGGCGTTGTGGTCACAAGAACGGCAATTCCCCGCGTCTTAAGATCCTCAACGTCTTCAGGAGTCACGGTATTTGTGATAATCATTTTCCCTGGTACGCGTTGTGGCATGAACCTCCGGATATAAAGGAAGTCCCCCGCAATAATGTCTGATCTCTCGAATGCCCATGGGAAACGCGGTTTCGGCTCTTCCTGGGCTTTTCCAGTGGGATAGAGAAAATCGATGGGGAGACGCCGTAAAACCGGCATCATGAGTACCGAAAGAAAACGAAGCGTCCAGAGGCGTCGCAAGAAAATTGGAATCCCCAATGCAAAGGGCATGTCACCAATGAGAAGACGGCACCCCACCATGGAGAGACCTTCCGCAAGACCATACCGATCCATACCACTCATGATGAGGGCTGTTTTCCCTCGCAGAGGAATGCCCTCTTCCCTTTCGAGGTACCGGGGGACCTCCCGTTCCCAGATTTCTTTCAGTTCTCCTCCATCAACAATCGGGGTTTTCTTGAGGACAGAAACGAGGCGGGCTACGTCAACCACCTCGTAACGGTACTTCCCCGCTCGAAGGTACAGATCTGCTCCCCCAAGGCCGAAACAATCAACCTGACCATCGAGTTCCTGCAAGAGGGTAACGAACTTCCTTTTGTCTCCATCGACACCAATTCTCTCGATGACGAACCGGTACCCTAAAACCTCAACTTCCACTCGATGGTTCCTCTTCGAGGAACCAAGACTCACGCTCACGACCCTCTTTTCCTTCATCTTCGTCACCTTCAGGTCTTACAAAAACAATTGCCCCTTCAAGAACCATCCCCGGCTCAAGGGCGACACTTTGCACCATCACGCATCCCACAAGGCGGGCAGTTCTTCGACACACCATCTTCTCAGCTCGAGTGAATCCTCCAACAGTTCCCCAGACCTCAGCGTTGTCCACCTGCACGAAGCCGGTAACCTCTCCTCTCTCCATCACCACAAGACGAGGACACTGAATCGAACCATTGAACACCCCTTCAACAATGAGCGTTCCATTACTTGCGAAAGACCCCCGAATTTTTGCATGGGCACCTACAATGGCGACCTCAGGAACATTCTCGGGGACTGTTGAGCTCATGGATAATCCGTAACCCCTCAAGAGTAAGTACCGGATTAAAGATATCGATGAAATCGCAGTACCGGGCGAGGAATATCCCCCATCCCCCCGTACCTATGACCTTGGCATCCATGGCGAATTCCTGTTTCATGCGCTGCACAATCTCACGGGCAAGACCAATATGTCCAAAAAAGACCCCCGCATGCATGGCCTCCACCGTATTACGTCCGATACAGTGTTTGGGAACTTCCACGTCAATTCGGGGAAGCTTTGCAGTCTTCTCGTAGAGAGCCTCACAGGAGATACCAATACCTGGAGCAATGGCACCCCCAAGGTACTCCCTTTTGGCCGTTACGGCACAGAAGGTCGTCGCCGTTCCAAAATCGACGATAATGAGGTTCCCCCCGTAAAGCGTTACCGCAGCCACAGCGTTTACTATGCGATCTGCACCAACCTCCTTCGCCTCGGCACGAATGGAGAGGCCAGTCCTCACCCCAGGACCCACAACGAAGTAGGGGGTATTCCATAATCCCCCAAAAAGCTGCCGCAGAGCATCAAGCACAGGGGGAACAACGCAGGATACAACAACACGATCGAGGACCTCTTTACCAATCCCCTTTTCTGCCATTAAAAAGTGAAAGAGAAACCCCCATTCGTCCGCAGTACGGCGGGGCGAAGTAGCCACTCGCCAGTGGGCGAGGAGTTTCTTCTCTTCAAAAACTCCAAAGGTTGTGTGGGTATTGCCAACGTCAACGACGAGGATAGAAATCGCGCTTCACCACCTTCTGGAGTATTCGGACAACAGGAAGAACAACACATGCTGAAAGAACGAGTTCAAGCGTTCCGTTGAGGAGGAAAACAGGGATAACCTGCTCAAATCTGAAATACCCCATAAGGACCATAAGACCAAGAACACCAACCGTGTTCGTTGCCGTTCCTGCCAGGCTTCCCATCACAATACCAAGATTCCCCCGACCAAGGGCTTTCCAAGTATAGAACGCTGCAACTCCGATGAGGAGCCTCGGTACAAAGCATGCCACGAGATTCCCTAAAAAAAGATGCATGGTAAAAAGCGCCAAAATACATCCCACAAGGGCCCCTACAAGAGGCCCTCCCATGATCCCTCCTATTATAGCAGGAATATGCATGGTCGTTGCATAGGTGGAGAGATTCGGAACAGGGATGAATCCAAGGGGGGTTACGCTGAGAACAAGGGCAACAGCACCAAGAATTCCAGCCAGGAGGAAACGATACTGCACATCCGCACCTCCGTTCCAGTTCACAGGGATACCGGACGGAGAAGACAGAAGCTCAACCTTGCTGCCTCTCCGGTCAGCAGTTTCTTCTATTGTACCATACATGAGGGAATGCCATAAAGAGGAGCAGCCTTCTTTACCGAGTTGAGTGTCGCCTCGGTAATGGCTTCGTAGACTCCCTGAACGAGGAGCAGGTAATCCCGCGGTGCGTTCTTTCCCAGGGCAACGAGGAAGAGGACATCGCCATCGTAGAGTGTCCCAAAGGGACGGATACATGTGGCAAGGGCTGAGTGTACCACTGAAGCAAGAGCCAGGAGTTCTTCCCGGAGAAGGGAAAACTCAAAGACCACCACCGCCAGAGTCGTATTCAATGGGAAGGGAGCAATCCCCTCTGTGTCTCTCCCTCGGGACCCGGCAAGGAGAGTCCCCGACTTCGGATCGTACACATCCCCAAGGGAATTCGTAACCACGAAAGCCCATATGGAACCTTCTCGAAGGTCTGCCTTCCCTGCTCCAAATCCCCCTTTCATTGCCCAGGACATTCCATGTCTTTTCCCCACCGTTGCTCCCGTTCCCACACCAACGGTTCCTTCCCTCAGGACATCGCTGGCTCTAAGAGCTGCCTCATACCCCCACTCAGCCTCAGGGAAGGCAACTTCTCCTACTTCGAGATCGTAAATCACTGCCTGAGCGACAATGGGCACGGGAATGGCTCTCGTAGCAAAACCCTTCTTTCGCTCTCGCAAAAAAGTGACCACACCCTCAGCACAGCGGAGCCCGAAGGCACTGCCTCCACTCAAAACGATAGCATCAACTCCAGAAACGAGACGTCCAGGGAAGAGTGCTGGAAGCTCGCGACTCCCAGGAGCGCCACCATGCACCGAAGCCACCGCCACATTGGGTACATCAAAGAGGAATACTGTACACCCTGTAGCAAGGCGAAAGTCTTCTCGATGTCCAACGCGGAAACCCGGAAACATCGCTATACCTCAGGAGAGCTTTCTTCCGCAGTAAGGGCAAAGGCGGAAATCAGGAGCAATTCGCTTCCCACAGGAAGGACAAACACCCACTTCTTCTGGCTCTTTTTCAGGAACATAGGAAGCCTTTACTCTATCAAACTCCCTCTGCCAGGTGGCAACATCAACCATGCTGTCGAAGTACAGGGTATGCTCCTTGCTCCATTCATCCACGTAGCGAACCCCAAGGTACACTGGGGCACGGCTCAAGCGGTGGAAACGGAAAAGACGGGGACCAAACTCACCTGCGGCTATTTCCCTTTCATGGACAGGTTCGATACTCTGGATGCAGTGGAGGGGAATACGGAAAACGACTTTTTCAAAGGGAGGAGTAAGACCGAAAATATTCGGGCCTTTCTCGAAGTTCTCAAACCAGAGGCTTTTCGACATTAAAAACAGGAGGCCATCCGTCATGTTCTCAAAGCGAGGATGGCCTCCGATGTAACGGGCGAAGCTTGAGAGCACCCGCGTCTCTCCAAACTCCTGTTCCTTCTCTTTCCAGAACTCAGCAACCGATACCTGAGTACCCTTCTTCCTCGCCCCCCAGAGGAGACCTACAAGGAGCAGCGCACCAATAAGAAGGAGGTATCCAAAAACGTTCATGACTTGTCTTTGTCGTTTGCACCTGAAGACCCTGAGCTTCCACAAGTAGCACAGCTTGTGGACGTACAGGAACTGCAGCTTGAAGTGCTTCCCGAACGGTAATCGGTGACGTAGAAACCGCTTCCCTTAAAAACAAAGCCAACGTTTTTGCTGAAGAGTCTCTTCACCCGCCCCTTGCAGAACGGACATTGGGAGACAGGTTTGTCGCTAAAGGACTGCCATTCTTCGAAGACCTTTCCGCAATCCAGGCACTGGTATTCATAAATGGGCATTGCTCCCACCCCCATGAACACATCGCCCGGTGAGAGCGCTCTCACCGGGCGACTCTCTCCCTCTATTATACTCTCCTATCAGTACTCTGGTGCGGGTGGTACGGACGACTCTTTCTTCTCTGGGATTTCGGTGATGACGGATTCTGTGGTGAGCATGACAGAGGCAACGCTTGCCGCGTTCTGGAGTGCAGTACGGACAACCTTCACCGGGTCAATGATGCCTGCCTCGAACATGTCAACGAATTCACCAGTAAGAGCGTTGAAACCAAAGTTTGGATTGTCTGAGGCCTTGATGCGCTCCACAATGACTGAACCCTCTTCGCCTGCGTTCTCAGCGATGAGTTTTGCTGGCTCTTCGAGGGCTTTCTTAACGATGAGTGCACCAATCTTCTCGTCACCTTCGAGCTGGAGTTCATCAATAGCTGGGATGCACCGGATGAGCGCAACGCCACCACCAGGCACGATACCTTCTTCCACTGCTGCACGAGTTGCATGGAGAGCATCCTCAACCCGGGCCTTCTTTTCCTTCATTTCTGCCTCTGTTGCTGCACCAACCCGAATAACCGCTACACCGCCAGCAATCTTAGCAAGACGTTCCTGGAGCTTTTCCCGATCGTAATCAGAGGTGGTTTCTTCAATCTGCTTCTTAATCTGGTTCATACGAGCAACAATGTTCTCCCGCTTTCCGGCACCTTCAACGATAGTGGTGTTCTCTTTGTCGATGACCACTTTCCGAGCCTGACCAAGGTCCTCGATGGTGACGTTCTCGAGTTTAATGCCAAGGTCCTCGGAGATGAACCGACCACCGGTGACGATGGCAATGTCCTCAAGCATGGCTTTTCTGCGATCGCCGAAGCCAGGCGCCTTCACAGCAGCACAACTCAAAACGCCCTTGAGCTTGTTCACAACGAGTGTAGCCAGTGCTTCACCCTCTACATCCTCAGCAATGATGAGAAGTGGTCTCCCTCTCTGGACGACCTTCTCAAGGAGTGGAAGAAGGTCTCGCACCGAGGAAATCTTCTTCTCGTAAATCAGAATGTATGGGTTCTCAAGAACACACTCCATCCGCTCTGGATCGGTAATGAAGTACGGTGAGAGGTACCCACGGTCAAACTGCAGCCCCTCTACGACCTCAAGGGTGGTTTCAAGGCCCTTTGCTTCCTCAACGGTGATAACCCCGTCTTTACCAACTTTCTCCATAGCATCGGCAATAATATCACCAATGGAAGTGTCGTTATTTGCAGCGATGGAAGCAACCTGAGCAATTTCCTTGCGATCGCTGACTTCCTTAGCCATGCTCTTGAGTCGCTTCACTACAGCATCCACAGCCTTATCGATGCCCCGTTTGAGCAGCATAGGATTGGAGCCCGCGGCAACGTTCCGGAGACCTTCGCGGAAAATAGCCTCTGCAAGCACTGTAGCCGTAGTGGTCCCATCGCCTGCAACGTCACTGGTCTTCGAGGCTACTTCCTTGACAAGCTGTGCTCCCACGTTTTCGTTCGGATCCTTGAGTTCAATTTCCTTTGCCACAGTTACTCCATCTTTTGTGATGGTAGGAGACCCAAACTTCTTCTCTATGACAACGTTCCGTCCTTTTGGACCAAGGGTCACCTTCACTGCATCGGCAAGGGTTTTAACGCCACGCAAGATTGCCTGTCGTGCTTCTTCCTGGAAGAGAATCTGCTTAGCCATAACCGCCTACCCCCTTTCTATTCCTTATTCCTCAATAATTCCCAAGATGTCGTCCTCACGCATAATGAGGTATTCCTCTTCGTCAATTTTCACCTCAGTACCAGCATACTTTCCAAAGAGAACTCGGTCACCCTCTTTCACTTCAAGGGGTCTGCGATTGCCATTCTCGTCGATTTTCCCCGTCCCTACTGCGATGACACGCCCTTGCTGTGGCTTTTCCTTCGCCGTGTCAGGAAGGATGATTCCCCCTTTTCGCACTTCTTCCTCTTCAACCCGCTTTACGAGAACCCGGTCTCCGAGTGGCTTAATCTTCATAGTACTTCACCCCTTTCCTTTGGCATGTTTCGAATTGCGGCTCTTATTGTACTCCGTTCCGGAGAAATTGCAAGGGGAGGGCAACATCAGTCAAGGTCAGTTTTTTGCCAATTTGACAAAAAACCCCTCATAATCTTGCCAAAAAGACAAACAAGATACTCTTCAGCTTGCCAAAAAGTCAAGAAAAAATTCACACCTTCTGGGGAATTTCTTCTCCGAGGCGGTACTCCTCGATTTTCCGATACAGCGTCCGGAGACTTATCCCAAGCACCTGAGCGGTCTTTGTCTTATTGAAGCGCTGTGCCCGAAGGGTCTCTCGAATAAGGAGCTTCTCCACTTCCTTGAGGGGAGTTCCAAGGCGTATGCCTATAACCCCTTCCTTCAAGATGTTCCCCCGTCGGATGTGCTCGGGAATATCCTCAGGAGTGATAACATCACTTTGAGAGAGAATAACAATCCCTTCGAGGGTATTCTTCAATTCCACCACGTTTCCAGGCCAATCGTACTCGATGAGTATCTTAAGGGCTTCCCGATCGATACGGACTGGACCCCGACCGGTCTCCTCGGCGATGTCCCGGAGAAACTGGTCGACAAGGAAAGGAATGTCTTCCCTCCTCTCCCGGAGAGGAGGAATCTCAATCTTGATAACGCTCAAAAAGTAGTAGAGATCGTTGCGGAACGAGCCCTGAGCTACTTTTTCCTCAAGAGGAATCTCCGAAGAAGCAATGATACGCACGTTTCCGCCTTTTCCTCCAAAACGTTGCTCCTCCAGAAACTCGAGGAGTTCAGCCTGAAAGGGAAGGGAGAGAAGGTGCACGTCCTCAAAGTAGAGTGTCCCCTCTTCAAGACGTTGCACCTCGCTTTGAGGAAATCCCTGAAGTGCTGCTCCGCAGAGCACCTTGATGAAAGGTTTTGTCTCCCCAAAGGCGTAGCGATGAATTGCCCGGGCAACCATTTCCTTTCCTGTCCCCTGTTCCCCCACAAGGAGCACAGGACGCTTCACCTGAGAGACCTGGAGAATGAGATTGAAAATACGCTGCATCTTCTCTGATACCCCAGTGATTCCAGCAAAAGAGAACCGATGGGTGAACTTGCGCCGGAGGTCTTTGTTCTCCTCAAGGAGCGCAAGGTGGGCATCAGCTCTCCGGACAACAGAGAGTATTCGTGATGGCGTGAAAGGTGGAGAAAGGTATTCATACACCCCTTTAGCCAGGAATTCCCGAACCCGGGCAGGACTCTCTTCCTTCCCCGTAACAACAACAACCATATCGGGAAAGTGTTGCCGGACAAAGGCAAGGAGTTCAAAGCTGTTCTCGCTTAATGCTTCCTCCTTAACGAGCATGATGTCAATTTCTTCTCTGTCGAGGCAGTTCAAGGCAAGACCACGGTCCCGAACGGAAATCACATAGTATCCCTCATCCCGCAGGAGGTTTTCCCACCGTTCCCGCAAGAGGGCGTCATCCTCAACAAGGAGGACTTTCCGGAAGGACTTCATAGGGCAGCGAGACTCCCCTCCGAAGCAGAACGCTGTGCCGCAAGGGCCACTCGAAGGGCAAGAATTGCCTGATCCGCAGTCCCAAGCTCCGGAGGATGGTTCTTCTCCACACAATCCAGAAAGTACCGAAGTTCAGTAGAGTACGGATCTTCTCCTGGAACCTGAATTTCCCGCCGTGTCTTTCCCTTCTCGTACAGAATCATGGGACTTGTCTTTTCCCGCTCTTCAATGTTGACCCCTGCTCGAAAAGTCCACTCAAGAACCCCATTGTCTCCCAGGATTCTGAACCCACAGGTAAAGGGGAAATCACCTTGCATCATCCACCCACCCTGAACCGTCGCCAGTGCCCCATTCCTGTATTCAACCTGGGTGGTGATGTGGTCAAAGGAACCCCTCTCAGAACGTA
>JBDIWL010000044.1:0-8730 GCA_039638315.1 Candidatus Caldatribacterium thermophilum
GTGGGTGCCTGCATTGGTAACCGTGGAACACGGGTAAAAAATATCACCGACGAACTTCGAGGTGAAAAGGTGGACATTATTCGCTGGAGTAACGATCCGGAGATTCTCATAAAAGAGGCTTTGAGCCCTGCCCAGGTTCTTGAGGTGAAACTTGACGAGGAGACGAAAACGGCTCAGGTTGTTGTCCCGGACGACCAGCTTTCTCTGGCCATTGGGAGGGATGGACAGAATGTGCGTTTGGCAGCAAGGCTCAGTGGCTGGAGGATTGACATAAAGGGAAGTGGGAAGAAAGAGGATTGAGCAGTGAAAAAAGTTCCCATACGCATGTGTCTGAGTTGTAGAGAGAGGAAGGAGAAAAAGGCGCTTATCCGCATTGTTCGAACCCCTCAGGGGACTCTTGAAGTCGATCCCACAGGGAAGAAGGCAGGAAGAGGGGCATACGTGTGTCCATCTCAAGAATGCGTGGGGCGCCTTGACCGGAAAAGTCTCTCTTTTGCCTTTCGCATAGAGGTTGGTGAGAAGGATGCATTGCTTCTCAAGGAAGCACTTCTTGTGCATCTGGGGAAAGATAAAGGAGGTTCGGAATGACCAAGGTTAGGGTATATAAGGTTGCTGAACGACTGGGGATGCCGACTCACGAAGTTATGGATATGCTCCGAGAACTTGGAGCGGATGTGAAGAATCACATGAGCAGTATTGACGAAGATTTGGTTGAGCTCCTTGAGGAGGAGCTTGAGTACCGTCGAAAAAAGGAGGAGGAGGTTCGGAAGAAGCGAGAGCAAACTGTTGTTCTTGAGAATCTCCCCACTTTGCGGGAACTTTCTCGAATCCTTGGAGAGGAAGAAATCGACGTTCTCCTTCGCCTTGCGGATCTCAATGTTATTCCTCACAGTAAGAAACCCCTTCCTCCTCTTGTCGTGGAACGCCTTATCCGGGAAAAGGGCTTCGAAGTGGAGTGGAAGGAAAACATTAGGGAAGAAGTGTTGAAAACCCTTGAGGTCGAAAAGCTCCCCCGGCCTCCTGTGGTGACCATCCTCGGTCATGTAGACCATGGGAAAACAACACTTCTTGATGCGATTCGCCGCTCCCGAATAGCCGAGTCCGAGTTCGGTGGCATTACCCAGAAAATCGGAGCGTATCAGGTAGATGTGGGTGGTCGAAAGATTACCTTCATCGATACCCCAGGGCATGAGGCATTCACCACTATGCGGGCCCGAGGGGCCCAGGTTACGGACATAGCAGTTCTCGTTGTTGCTGCTGATGATGGTGTGATGCCTCAAACGGTCGAGGCTATTCAACACGCGAAGGCAGCAGACGTTCCAATCGTTGTGGCTATTAATAAGATTGATAAACCTGGAGCAAATCCTGACCGGGTAAAGCAGCAACTTTCCGAACATGGTCTCATTCCCGAAGAGTGGGGAGGCGACACCATATGTGTACCAATCTCAGCTTTGCAGCGAAAGGGTATTCAAGACCTTCTTGACATGCTCCTTCTCCAGGCGGATCTCCTGGAACTTCGAGCACGATACAGTGGTCCGGCCATCGGGGTGATTATCGAGTCACGTCTTGACCGGGGAAAAGGACCAGTAGCAACAGTTATCGTCCAAGAGGGGACACTCCGGGTTGGGGACTTCTTTGTGGCTGGCACGACCTGGGGGAGGGTTCGGTCACTCTTTGACGATCTTGGAAGGTCTCTTAAAGAGGCGACTCCGGCAACTCCTGTTGAAGTTGTCGGTTTTTCAGAGCTTCCTCCTGCAGGAACAAAACTTGTGGTGGTTGAGGAGGAGAAAATAGCTACAGTTATTGCGGAGCGCCGCAAAGAGAGAGAGCGAGAGCGGGCTCTTAGAGAGGCAGGAAGTCGTGTGGTTTCACTCGAAGAACTCCTTGCACCGGAAGAGGGGAAGGTTAAAGAGCTCCATCTCGTCCTCAAGGCCGATTACCAGGGTTCTCTTGAGGCACTTGAACGGGCTATATCCCAGCTTGGGAATGAGAACGTTAGGATTAACGTTGTCTTCCGGGGAGTTGGCAACATCAGCGAGGCTGATGTCATGCTGGCTTCCGCTTCCTCAGGAGTGGTTATTGGGTTCAATGTGAAATTGCCCAACGATGTTGCAAAGGTGGCAAAACAAGAGGGTGTCGAGGTTCGCCTGTACCGCATTATCTATGACGTGGTTGAGGATATGAAACGAGCTATCCAGGGCCTTTTCGAGCCGAGGAAGGTTGAGGAGGTTATCGGGAAGGCGGAGGTGCGGGCACTCTTTAAAATCCCACGAGTTGGAATTGTGGCTGGGTGTTACGTGCTTGAGGGGAAGATTGACCGGAGCGCCTTTGTGCGGGTGCTCCGAAAAGGTGAAGTGCTCGGTGAAAAGATTCGCATTGCTTCTCTTAAGCGCTTCAAGGACGACGTAAAGGAAGTTGCTCAGGGATACGAGTGTGGCATTGCTCTTGAGGGTTTTGAAGACTTTACCGAGGGCGATATTTTTGAGGCGTATGTTATTCGAGAAGAGCGATGAGGGTGGGTGTGTGTCGCGTTGAACTCTTCATCAACGGGAGTTTTTCGCTGAAAGACCGAAGGCGGGTTGTCGATTCGGTGAAGCAGCGTCTTCGAAGTCGCTTTAACGTGTCGGTGGCAGAACTCTCAGAGGGCTCTCAGTGGCAAAGGGGGAGTCTTGGGATTTCTTGTGTGGCGCGGGATGAACGTTCTGTTACCTCGCTCCTTCACCAGGTTCTTGAGTTCATAGAGAATGACGACCGGGTGGAGGTTACCGATTGGCTTCTTGAAATATACTGAGGGTACTGTCGATGAAGGAACAAAGACCACTTCGAGTGGCGGAACTTATCCGAAGAGAGGTATCGCAGATTCTCCTCTCCGAAATGGCTGATCCTCGCTTGCGGGGCTTTACCATCACAAGAGTTGAAATGTCCCCGGACCTTAAGCAGGCGAAGATATACGTTGGGTTTTTAGAGCATACAGGAGAAGAGGAAAAGTACGAAGCCTTAAGGAAAGCAACGAAGTTCATACGGAGCCTGCTTGCCTCGCGCATCCGCATTAAGTTCATGCCTGAGATTATTTTTGTCGCAGACCCAACTCTTGAAAAGGCCTTTAACGTTGTAGAACTCTTGAATCGTTTGGAAAGAGAGAACCAATGAAGCGTGAAAAGGACAGGGTTTGTGAAGTTCTTCGCCAGACTTC
Organism: Candidatus Caldatribacterium thermophilum; assembly: GCA_039638315.1. GTDB lineage: Bacteria > Atribacterota > Atribacteria > Atribacterales > Caldatribacteriaceae > Caldatribacterium > Caldatribacterium thermophilum. Next base: position 3,194 of record JBDIWL010000044.1, read on the forward strand.
ACGTTTTGTAGTGGCGTCTCACCAGAACATCGATGGAGATGGCCTTGGGTCTGCTCTTGCCTTTGCGTTTCTCCTCAGGAAAATGGGTAAAGAGGCGCAAGTTGTGTATGATGGTCAAATTCCCTATTTCTACCTCTTCCTCCCCGGGGCAAGAGAGGTCCTCTCTTACGAAGCATTTGTTGCCTCCTTTTGTTCCTTTGATACCCTTGTTGTTGTCGATTGTTCCAATCCTGGTCGACTTGGGCGGGTAGAGGAGTTGTTGCAAAAAGCCTCTTTTGTTGTCAACGTGGACCATCACCCAGACAATGCTATGTTTGGCCATGCGAATTTTGTCGATCCCTCTTCTCCTGCGTCGGCACTCCTTGTGTACGAACTTCTCCAGGGCATGGGTGTTGCCCTTGATGCGGACATTGCTATTCCCATTCTCACTGGCATCGTCACCGATACGGGGGGATTTCAGTTTGCTGAACTCAACCAGAACATGTTCACCATCGTTGGAGAGCTTGTAGCCTCTGGAGCTTCCCTGAGTACCATTATGCGCCACGTGTTTCGTTACCGAAGGGTAGAAGCTCTGAAACTCCTGAGTCGAGCTCTGGAACACCTTGTCTTTGATCCCTCCTGTGGTTGTGCAACAACCTATCTTACGCAAAAGGATTTTTCAGCGTGTCATGCACGGGAAGAGGACGCCGAAGGTATCGTGGACTATGGTTTGTACATCCCAGAGGCTGAGGTTGCCGTGTTTCTCAAGGAAATAGCTCCTGAGGTTTACAAAGTGAGCCTTCGTTCCCGCGGGAATTTTGACGTTCTTTCGGTGGCACACCACTTTGGTGGTGGGGGTCACAGGAATGCAGCAGGATTCAAAATGACCGGTTCCCTCTCCCTGGTGTACGAAACGGTAATGGGGTACATAAAGGCCCTTGTTCAGAACACGGCGTGCGTAGGGGAGAAAAGGGAATGTTAGGTGGAGTCCTGAATCTCTATAAACCTGTGGGGATGACGTCTCGAGCCCTCGTTGAGCGGGTAGGGAGAATTCTCGGTACGAAGGCGGGACATACCGGGACTCTCGATCCCTTTGCTCGGGGGGTTGTCCTTGTCTGCTTTGGGAAAACAACGCGCCTTGTGTCTTTCTTCCAGGAGCTGGACAAGGTATACAGGGCACGAATTCGTTTTGGTATTGCTACAGATACGTACGACGTCAAGGGAAACATTACCGCAGTGTCTACGAAGCCTTTGGTTAAAGAGGCACTTTTTGAAGCAATTCAGGACTTTCAAGGAACGTTTGTTCAGGAGGTACCCCCCTTTTCTGCATGCAAGTACCGGGGGCGACCCCTCTATGAGTACGCTCGCCGGGGGGAGCGAATCACTCTCACTCGTGAAGTCACGGTGTACCGGCTTGAGGTTCTCAGTTGCAGAGAAGGAGTGTTTGGAGAGGCAGAACTCCTCATTCACTGCTCGGGTGGAACATATGTGCGAAGTCTTGCCCATGACCTTGGTAAGAGACTTGGTCTTGGGGCTTACGTCACCTCTCTTCTTCGGGAACGGGTTGGGACCTTCCGGGTCGAGGAGAGTATTAGCGTTGTGCGAAAGGATATCGATAGGCAATTCCTTCTTGAGCAGGCGGTGCCCCCTGATAAGGCACTTTACTTCCTTAGGGGTGTAGAAGTCGGTGAGGAAGAAGCACGGCTTTTTCTCCACGGAACGCCTTTTGTTCTCCCTGTGGACCTTTCGGGGCCATCTCTGATTAAGGTGCTCCATGAAGGTGCTTTTCTGGGACTCGCCTTCTGGGATACATCGAAAATTCTCCCCAAAATAGTCCTTGCTGAGTCCTGCCATGTTTCTTAAGCGGGGATGGCAAAGGTTTCCCGAAAGCATACTTGCTATAGGTTTTTTCGATGGACTTCATCTTGGTCACCAGAGAGTTCTCACCGAGGCGTACCATCGAGCAACTCCCTCTGCGCCACTTTGTGTGGTAACCTTCTATCCCCACCCGCAACGTTTCTTTTTCCCCGAGGAGCCGGTGAGGTATCTTACGCTGTACGGCGAAAAGTACCTCCTTCTTTCCCGTTTCTATCCCGGTGCCTTTCTCTCCTTTCTTCGTTTTGGAAGTAACCTCCAGAAAATGACCCCCCTGGCTTTCCTTGAGAAGGTTGCTGAAACGTTTCATCCTCGGATTATCTGCGTGGGAGAGAACTTCCGCTTTGGCTTTGAGCGGCAGGGAACCCCTCGCCTCCTCAAGACGTACTTTGCCTCGCGTGGTGTGGAGGTTATTGTCCTTCCCTCGTACAAGTTGAGGGGAGAGGTGGTTTCAAGTTCCCGCATTCGGGAGTGCCTCTCCCGGGGGGAACTCGAAAGAGTCCGTGCCCTCCTTGGTTTCCCTTTCCCAGTCATAGGGAAAGTGCGAAGGGGGAGGCAAATTGGGAGGTCACTGGGCTTTCCCACCCTGAATCTCCATCCTTCTTCCCGGAAGCTCCTTCCACCTCCTGGAGTCTATGCTGGAAGCGTCTTTTGGGAAGGCCATAGGGGTTCACCGTTTCAGGCTCTTGTGTATACAGGAACACGGCCAACATTCCAGGACACAAGGCGACGAATTATAGAAGTTTTTGTGCCCCACCACTCCTTTCCTGAGCTGTACAATCGCAGAATTTGTGTCCACCTTGAGAAATTTGTACGAGAAGAGATGGTCTTCTCCTCTGAGAGGGCTCTCAAAGCCCAGATTCAGCGCGATATCGAGACCTTTCTCTTTTTATCGCAAAACAGCTGATACGGATGCTCTTTCGACAGCCTCTTGGATTGCGGGTTCACTGCGAAGTGCGACTTCTCTGGTGGACTCTGTGCCTTGCTCCCCTGCGACTGTGTTAGAATTCTGAAGAGCCTCGAGAGGAGGATAGGCATGATTGAGCGATATACCCTTCCGGAGATGCAGGCTATCTGGAGTGATACACATCGTTTTGAGGTCTGGATACGCATTGAAATGCTTGTTCTGGAAGCTTGGGAGAAGCTTGGTGTCGTCCCGAAAGAAGAGATAGAGAAAATACGTACAAAGCTCTCTTTTTCTCCAGAGCGGATGAGGGAGATTGAAAAGGTTACAAAGCACGACGTAATTGCCTTTTTGACGAGCCTTGCTGAGAATCTGGGACGAGAGTCCCGTTTTCTCCATTTTGGGTTGACTTCTTCGGATATCTTGGATACGGCAAATGCGGTCTTACTTCGAGAGTCTGCGGACCTTCTCCTTGGAGACATTGAGAGAGTTCTTCAGGTTATAAGGAAGAAAGCATGGGAACACCGGTATACCTTAATCGTCGGAAGGACCCATGGAGTTCATGCTGAACCTACGACTCTTGGTCTGAAGTTTGCCATGTGGTATGCGGAAATGCAGAGGAATAAAAGGCGCCTGGAAGAGGCAAAGAGGACAATCAGCGTAGGCAAGATTTCAGGAGCGGTGGGGAATTTTGCCAACGTGGACCCAAGGGTTGAGGCGTACGTGTGTGAGCGCCTTGGTCTTGAGCCAGATCCTGTTTCTACGCAGATTGTGCAACGGGATCGTTATGCAGAGTTCTTGTGGGCTTTGGCGATGATTGGGACGAGTCTTGAGAAATTTGCTCTCGAAATTCGCCATCTCCAGCGGACCGAAGTGCGAGAGGTAGAAGAAGGTTTTTCGCCAGGACAGAAAGGTTCCTCTGCCATGCCTCACAAGAAAAACCCAATTACGGCCGAACAGATTTGTGGCTTGAGCCGGGTCTTACGAGGGAATCTCCTTGTAGCCTTTGAGAATATCCCGCTCTGGCATGAACGGGATATTTCCCATTCCTCGGCAGAACGCATTATTCTCCCTGATTCATGCATTCTTGCCGATTACCTGCTCAACACTTTTGCCCGACTCCTTGAGGAGCTGGTCATTTACCCTGAGGCAATGCGGAGGAATCTCGAGAAGAGCCGCGGTCTTGTTTTTTCTGAGCGAGTGCTCCTTGAGCTTGTGAGAAAAGGGCTTACAAGAGAAGAGGCGTACGCTATTGTCCAGCGATGTGCTTTGCGGACGTGGGAGGATGAGCGGTTGACATTCTTTGATGCGCTTTCCCAGGACCCCGAGGTGGGTCAGTACTTTTCTCAAGAAGCACTATCCGAGCTTTTCGATTACGGATATTACCTGAAGCATGTGGATACAATTATGAAACGCGTGGGGATCTGGGAGGAAGAAGAGCATGCTTGAGGGATGGACCTATAAAAAAGCAGGTGTTGACATTGACCGGGCAGCTGAAGTCATCGACCGTTTAAAGCAAAAGGCCTTGAGGACGACACGTCCCGAAGTGAAAGAGGGAATTGGAGGATTTGCGGGGGTTTTTCGCGTCAGCGACCGATGGCGAAAACCCTGTCTTGTTGCAGGAAGTGATGGAGTGGGGACAAAGCTCAAAATAGCCTCAAAACTCTGCCGCCACGACACTGTGGGCATTGACCTTGTGGCCATGTGTGTGAACGATGTACTCTGTGTTGGTGCGGAACCAGTGTTTTTCCTTGATTACTTTGCCTGTGGGCGTCTTGAACCATCGGTTTTCGAGGCGGTGCTTTCTGGGATCCTTCGAGGATGTGAGGAGGCAGGGTGCGTGCTCCTTGGAGGGGAGACCGCGGAGATGCCTGATATGTATGCTGAGGGCGAGTACGATCTCGCTGGATTTGCAGTGGGTATCGTGGAAGAGGAGAAAATTATTGACGGAAAAGCGATTGTTCCTGGAGATGTCCTCATTGGTCTTGCCTCTTCTGGCCTCCACAGTAACGGGTTCTCACTGGTACGAAAAGTTCTCGAGCATGCTTGTATTCCTTTTGATGCAGAAGTCGAAGGAAAGAGCCTTGCTGAAGAACTCCTCCGCCCTACGAGAATTTATGTGCAGAGCATTCTCGCACTCCTTGAGAGGGTTCAAGTGAAGGGGATGGCTCATATTACCGGTGGGGGGATTGTGGAAAATCTCCCCCGGATTCTCCCGGATTCCTGCCGAGCTTGTGTTCGTAAGGAGGTGGTGCCCACCCCCTGGATCTTTCGCTTTATTCAGGAAAAGGGAAACATTCCCGAAGAGGAAATGTGGCGGGTCTTCAACATGGGGGTGGGATTTATTCTTGTTGTTCCCCAAGGGGAAGTAGAGGCGGCACTTTGCCTGCTCAGCCAGTGTGGGGAAAGCGCCTTTGTTCTTGGGGAAATCATTCCTGGAGAGAGAGGAGTGGCCTTTGAGTGAAGAAAAAGGTCGTTGTTCTTGTCTCGGGGAGAGGGACTAACCTTCAGGCACTCATTGATGCTTCACGAAGCGGATTCATTCCGGGAGAAATCAGCCTTGTGATCAGCGACAATCCTCAGGCCCAGGCTTTACGTCGGGCTCAGGAAGCAGGGGTTCCGACCCTTGTCCTTGATTATCGGTCCTTCCCCAACAAGAGAACCTATGAAGCGGCACTTCTTGAGGTGCTTGAACGGGAGAGTCCCGATCTCATTTGCCTTGCGGGGTACATGCGCATTGTTGGGAAAGAAATTGTACAGCGTTTCCGAAATCGCATCA
>JBDIWL010000045.1:0-8458 GCA_039638315.1 Candidatus Caldatribacterium thermophilum
GGCCTCACAATGGCGGAAAAAGGGGACTCTCGCAATGCTCTCCTTCTGTCACTGCGAGGGTCGCTTTTTTCGTTTCCCGAAGCAGTCTCTGCGAGATTGCTTCGTCGCTTCGCTCCTCGCAATGACAGGAAAAGAAACCTCGCAATGACAGAAAAAGAGACCTCGCAATGACAAAAAGGGGGACATTGCAATGACAGGAAAAAGGACCTCGTAATGACGGAAAAAAGGGTCTCGTGATGACGGGAAAAGGGTCTCGTGATGACTTTTTATTGTCATTGCGAGCCTCGTTTTTTCGTCTGGCGAAGCAATCTCCCAGGGCTCTCTGGTGGTTCTTCCCAGGGGGAGAAAAAGAAGTGGCTCCCCGGGCAGGACTCGAACCTGCAACCATCCGGTTAACAGCCGGACGCTCTACCATTGAGCTACCGAGGAGCGATTCAAGTACAGATTATAAAAACGTTACTCCGATTCGTCAAGATAGTCCCGGAGCTTTTTGCTCCGGCTTGGATGGCGGAGCTTGCGCAGGGCTTTCGCCTCAATCTGGCGAATGCGCTCCCGCGTGACGCCGAAAATCTGCCCCACCTCTTCAAGGGTGTGGGGCTTGCCGTCCTCAAGGCCAAAGCGGAGCTTGAGGACTTTTCGCTCCCTTTCGGTGAGGGTGTTAAGGACGCTCTCGAGTTGCTCCTTCAAAAGGGAATACGAAGCTGCCTGAGGTGGTGCCATGATGCCGGTGTCCTCGATGAAGTCGCCGAGGTGGCTGTCCTCTTCCTCACCAATTGGTGTCTCAAGAGACAGAGGTTCCTGGGCCGTCTTGAGGATTTCCCGGACTTTTTCAGGAGTGATGCCCATGCGCTCGGCAATCTCCTCAGGGGTTGGTTCCCGGCCAAGTTCCTGGGTGAGCTGGCGGCTGATACGGGAGAGCTTGTTTATCGTCTCCACCATATGGACAGGGATGCGAATGGTGCGTGCCTGGTCGGCAATAGCCCGGGTGATGGCCTGGCGAATCCACCAGGTGGCATAGGTCGAGAATTTGTACCCTTTCCGGTAATCGAATTTCTCCACTGCCCGGATAAGGCCAAGGTTCCCTTCCTGGATGAGGTCGAGAAAGAGCATGCCCCGGCCCACGTACCGCTTGGCGATACTCACCACAAGGCGAAGGTTTGCCTCGATGAGTTTCTTCTTCGCTTCCTGGTCCCCCTGCTCAATACGCTTGGCAAGCTCCACTTCTTCTTCTGGCGTGAGCAGTGGCACCTGGCCGATTTCCTTGAGGTACATCTTCACCGGGTCATCGACACCAATGCCCCGGACATCTTCAATCTGCCAGTCCTCGGCTTCAAGAGCCGGTACCTCTTCCCGGAAGATGTCCTCATCCGATACCTCGATGCCGAGTTCTGACAGGGTATCGTACACGTCATCGAGCTTATCGACATTTATAGCATCCTCACCGAGAATATCGTTGAGTTCCTTAAAGGTGACATAGCCTTTTCGTTTGCCACTTTCTACAAGGGACGCAATGTCCTGAGAGGTCTTCTTTTTTCCGTTCCCGCTCAAGGCTCCCTCTCTCCTCTCTCACAGAGTTCTCCGAAGTTTTTCCCGCTCCCTGACCAGAGTATGGTACCGCCTCCACCCCTCGGGGTCCTGAGACTTTTGCAACGCTTCCCGGAGGCTTTGAATCTCCCGCTCCAGCGCGGCGAGCTTGACCTGGCGGATGAGGTCCGCCACGAGGTCTTCACGGGTCACGTACTGGAAATCCTCCCGGGAGGCAATTTCCGTGATGAGCGCCTGAATCCCCTCCTCTCCCCGGAAGACATCGACAAGGTCAGAAAGAACGAATTCCTTCCGGGAAGACAAATGGACTAAAGCCTGGAAAATACGCCGATGCTCAGGTTTCGCAAAATGGTCCCCATCCACCGCCTCAAAAATTCTCCCCCGGAGCGCGGCATCGTCAAAGCACGCCCGAAGGAGCATTTTCTCTGCCTGAACCCATCCGGGTTCAGGTGGAACCTGAGGACGGGGCTTTTCGAAAACCGCAAGACTTTCCCCTCCGAGCACCCGTAAAACGACATCTTCAGCGACTCCCACGGCCTCTGCGACTCTTCGCACCCGCAGGGCTCGCTCCACCGGGTCTTTCGTTGCCGCAAGAAGCGGCACCATACCCCGGAGTACTCTGGCTTTTGATTCCAGAGAAGTATAACCATGAGTCTTGAGCAATAATTCCAGGGAGTACTCAAAAAATGATGGAGCCTTTTCAAGGAGTGCAAGAAAAGCTTCCTTCCCTTTTTCACGCACGAAGCTATCGGGGTCATAGGGCGAGGGAAGGGTCACGATATCCACATGAAAACCCCGCTCGTAGAGAATGTGCAATCCCCGGGCAGTAGCCATTTCCCCTGCCTGGTCGGCATCGTAACAGAGGACAACCCGGTCTGCGTATCGCTTCAGGAGACCAGCCTGTTCCCGGGTGAGGGATGTCCCCATAGAGGCGACGCAGTTGTGGATGCCGTGCTCAAAGAGGGCGAGGCAGTCCATGTACCCCTCAACGAGAATGGCAGAGCGGCTTTTCGCAATGGCTTCCTTTCCAGCAAAAAGCCCATAGAGGTGGTGACCTTTGGTGAAAAGAGGGGACTCAGGGCTGTTCACGTACTTCGGTTCCCCTTCCCCGAGGATTCTCCCCGCAAATCCGATAATCCTCCCCTGGACATCCTGAAGGGCAAAGGTGATTCTCCCACGGAAGCGGTCAAGGAGTTCCCCCCGTTTTGTGACCACTCCGATGCCGGCGCGGAGAATCTCCTGTCCTGAGAACCCCTCCTTGAGGAGGAATGCGATGCTCCCTTTCCCTGGAGAAGGACAGAAACCGAGGGAGAAGGTGGCAAGCGTCTCTTCCCGAAGCCCTCGTTTCCTCAAGAGGTACTCCCGGGCTTGCAGGGTTTCCTCGCCTTTGTCGCTCTTCAGACAGGCCCGGTAGTAGCGATTCGCTGCCTCAAGGAGCCTCAGAAGCCTCTCCCTTTCCCCAAGAGAAGTCTTCTCTTTCTGGAAGGAAGAGGGGAGGGGAAGACCGCACCTTTCGGCAAGAAAGGCCACAGCCTCGGGAAAGGTCAACCGCTCGATACGCATGACGAAGGTGAAAATATTCCCCCCGACCCCACAACCAAAGCAGTGGAAAATACCCTTTTCCGGGGAGACGGTGAAGGAAGGGGTTTTCTCCTCGTGAAATGGGCAAAGCGCCCGGAAATTGCGCCCTGAAGGTTTCAGGTCCACGTACTGGGAGATGAGCTCCACAATATCGGTACGGGCCTTAATCTCCTCCAGGTACTCCTCAGGGATGAGCACGCTCCCACCTTCACAGAACCCCGTAAGCCCCTTAAGGGGCTTACGGGGCTTGGAATTACCTCATGAAGAGCGGGGCAAAAACGAGTGCAACGATGGACATGAGCTTAATGAGGATGTTGAGGGAGGGACCAGCGGTATCCTTAAAGGGATCGCCAACTGTGTCACCCACAACCGCTGCTGCGTGGGTTGGGGTTCCCTTGCCACCAAGGTTTCCCGCCTCAATGTACTTTTTGGCGTTATCCCAGGCACCACCAGCGTTGGCCATCATGATGGCGAGCATGAGACCGCTGATAATGGCCCCTGCAAGGAGACCTCCAAGGGCTTCCCTCCCAAGGATGAGTCCCACAAGGAGTGGTACCACAACGGCAAGAACACCAGGGAGAATCATTCTCGAGAGGGCTCCCCGGGTGCTGATGTCCACGCACCGGGCGTAATCTGGACGGGCTTTTCCTTCCATGAGCCCCTTGATTTCCCGGAACTGCCGGCGGACTTCCTCAACCATGTTGAACGCCGCTCGACCAACGGCCTTCATGGCCAGGGCCGAGAAGAGGAAGGGCATCATACCACCGACAAAAAGCCCCACCACCGTGTGGGGATGGAGAAGGTCAATGCCCCGGAGTCCCACAGCCTGCCCGTAGGCGGCAAAAAGCCCCATAGCGGTGAGTGCTGCAGAGCCAATGGCAAAGCCCTTACCAATAGCCGCAGTGGTGTTCCCAAGAGCATCCAGGGAGTCGGTGATTTTGCGCACCTCAGGACCAAGACCTGCCATCTCGGCGATGCCGCCGGCGTTATCTGCTACTGGTCCATAGGCGTCGACAGAGACGATGATTCCGGTAATCGAGAGCATCCCAAGGCCAGCGATGGCAATACCATACATTCCCGCAGCCTGATAGGCAACAAGAATCGCTCCGCAAATGACAAGGAGGGGCAAAACGGCGCTCTCCATGCCCAGGGCAAGACCATTGATGATGGTTGTGGCTGCACCGGTTTGCGACGCCTTGGCAAGCTCCTGCGTCGGCTTGAATTCGCTTGAAGTGTAGTACTCAGAGAGGAGCCCAATGGCCACACCTGCAATGAGTCCTGCCACGGTCGCCACGAAAGGACCAAGACCCCGGAAAAGGAGAAGGGAAGCAATGAGGCTGAAGACCACAACGAGAACACCGCTCACGTAGGTACCCCGATTGAGTGCTGCAGCAAGACCTTTTTCGTCCTTAGCGCTCACAAAGAAGGTCCCAAGGATAGAGGCAATAACCCCAAGGCCAGCAATAAGGAGCGGATACAGGAGTCCGGCAACATTCTGGGCAAGGGCAGTTCCAAGAATCATTGCCGCAACGATGGACCCAACGTACGACTCAAAGAGGTCTGCCCCCATGCCAGCAACGTCCCCGACGTTGTCACCGACGTTATCCGCAATGACTGCCGGGTTCCGGGGGTCGTCCTCGGGGATTCCCGCCTCCACTTTCCCCACAAGGTCTGCGCCCACATCGGCTGCTTTCGTGTAGATACCGCCTCCAACTCGGGCAAAGAGGGCCACAGAACTTGCTCCGAGGGCAAAACCGTTGATAATCTGGGCGTCACGGATGATGGCATAGAGAATGCCAAGGCCGAGGAGCCCAAAGCCCACAACGCACATACCCATGACCGCCCCAGCAGAGAACGCTACCCGCAGTGCCGGATTGGCCCCCTGGGTTGCCGCCTGGGTTGTGCGGGCGTTGCTCCTTGTGGCAATGCGCATCCCCACGAATCCAGCAAGAATGGAACAGAATGCCCCAACGAGGAAACACCCTGCCGTGACCCAGCCACGGGCAAAGCCCAAAACGACAAACATCACCGCAACAAAGACTACAAGGAAGCTGTACTCCCGCTTCAGAAAGGCCATGGCGCCTTCCTGAACGGCCCGGGAAATTTCCTGCATTTTCTCGTTCCCGGGACTGTAAGAGTTGATTCGGCGGATAAGGGTAGCTGCAAAGAGCACAGCAATGAGACCGGCGATAGGTGTGAAGTAGACTACGGCTTCCATGAACGTACACCCCCTTCAGCGAGTTTTCCATCCCTCCTGTGGCCAGGAAGAAGGGATGAAGTACTTCCGATACATGTAAAGTGCGTACCGATCGGTCATACCAGAAATGAAGTCGCAAATGAGCGTTCCCAGGTCTCCTTTTCGCTCCTGGGCAAAGGCGTACTCCTGAGCAAGAATATCCGGATGCTCGTGAAAGAACTCGTAGAGATGTTTCACCAGGCGCTTGGCTTTTTCCCGTTCCTGCCACTGCTCAGGACCAAAGTACACCCGCTCAAAAAGGAAATTCCGGAGGGTCTCTGTGGCCTCCCGGACCGGATCGCTCATGCGGATCTCCGGCCGGTCAAAGCTCTCTACGATAATATCCCGAACCATGGTATTGATGCGCTGGCGGTGCGTTTCCCCAAGAACGGCTATGGCGCTTTTGGGGAGCTCCTCAAACCGGATGACCCGGGCCCGCAGAGCGTCGTCGATATCGTGGTTCACATAGGCAATGACATCGGCCCAGCGAACCACCTGGCCCTCAAGGGTTGCGGGAAGGTCCTGAGGTTCAGCCAAAAGGCACATGATGCGGGTTTTGGCGTGCTTCACAATACCATCCCGCACCTCCCAGGTGAGGTTGAGACCCTCGCCATCCCGCTCGAGCCTGTCCACAACCCGAAGGCTCTGCTCGTTGTGCCTGAACCCCTGGGGATGGATTTCGTTGAGTGCCTCCTCCCCTGCATGGCCAAAGGGGGTATGCCCCAGGTCGTGGCCAAGGCTTATGGCTTCCACAAGGTCCTCATTGAGGCGGAGCGCCCGGGCGATGGTACGGGCGATTTGAGCAACCTCAAGGGTATGGGTGAGGCGGGTCCGGTAGTGGTCTCCCTCCGGGCTCAAGAAGACCTGGCTTTTGTGCTTCAGGCGACGAAAAGCCTTGCTGTGGAGGATGCGGTCCCGGTCCCGCTGGAAGCAGGTCCGGAGCTCGCACTCCTCTTCAGGTTTCTCCCGTCCCCGGCTCTTCGTACTCAAAGTGGCAAAAGGAGAGAGGAACGCTCTCTCCTTTTCCTCAAAAAACCGCTTTATACTCGCAATGTCCACCATGGTATTCCAAAAAGAGGCGGGCTCCACACCCGCCTCTTTCCCTTAGAGGTTGAACTTTGCGTCCTTCTCCACGTCCTCCAGGGCAGCGTGGGCTGCGGCAAGACGGGCAATGGGCACCCGGAAGGGCGAGCAGCTCACGTAGTTCAGGCCAACCTTGTGGCAGAAGGCCACCGACTTGGGCTCACCGCCGTGCTCACCGCAGATACCGCACTTGAGGTTTGGACGGGTCTTGCGGCCCTTTTCAACGGCCATCTGCATGAGCTGACCCACGCCTTCCTGGTCAAGGACCTGGAAGGGGTCTTCAGGAAGGATGCCGTTCTCCTCGTAGAAGAAGAGGAACTTCCCTTCGGCGTCGTCACGGCTGTAGCCAAAGGTCATCTGGGTGAGGTCGTTGGTCCCGAAGGAGAAGAATTCGGCGTACTCGGCAATCTGGTCAGCAACAAGGGCTGCCCGTGGGACCTCAATCATGGTGCCGAAGCTGTAGCTCACCTGGACGCCCTGCTCTTTGAGGACCTGCTGGGCAACCTCATCGAGCTTCTCCTTGAGGACCTTGATTTCGTTCTTGTGGCCCACAAGAGGAATCATGATTTCCGGAATGACTTTGACGCCCTCTTTGGTGAGTTCACAAGCCGCCTCCATGATGGCCCGAACCTGCATTTCCACAATTTCGGGGTAGAGAATCCCAAGGCGGCATCCCCGAAGGCCCATCATGGGGTTCGCCTCGTGGAGGTTCCGGACAATCTTCAGGAGTTTCTCTTTCTCTTCAAGCTCGGGTCCTGTGACACCCTTGGCCCGGAGCGTGGCGACCTCCACAAGGAGATCCTCGAGTTTCGGCAGGAACTCATGGAGCGGTGGGTCGATGAGCCGGATGGTCACCGGTTTCCCTTCCATGATGCGGAAGATTTCCTTGAAGTCGCCTTTCTGCATGGGTTCGATATGGGCCAGGGCTTCTTTCCGCTCCTCAAGGGTCTGGGCCATAATCATCTTCTGGACCCAGGGGAGACGGTCCGGTGCCATGAACATGTGCTCGGTTCGGCAAAGCCCAATACCCTCAGCACCGAACTCAAGGGCTTTTTTGGCATCCGCAGGAGTATCGGCATTGGCCCGAACGCCGAGTTTGCGGAACTTATCAGCCCAGGAGAGGAGGACCTTGAATTCCTCAGAGAGCTGGGGCGGAATGGTCCGGACCTGGCCAAGGATGACCTCGCCGGTGCTCCCATCGATGGTGATGTAGTCGCCCTCTTTCACCACCACATCGCCCACCGTGAACTCCCGCTTGTCGAGGTCAATCTTAATCGCCTCGCAACCGGCAACGCAGGGCTTCCCCATACCCCGGGCCACCACAGCAGCGTGGCTTGTCATACCACCACGGCTTGTGAGGACACCCTGGGCAGCAACGACTCCATGGATATCGTCAGGAGTGGTCTCCGGGCGAACGAGGATGACCTTTTCGCCAGCATTCCCGAGTTTCTCCGCCTCATCGGCATCGAAGACGACTTTCCCCGAGGCCGCACCAGGAGAAGCAGGGAGTCCCTTGGCAAGGACCTTAAGAGGCTGGCTCCGGTCGATCTGGGGGTGGAGGAGCTGGTTAATCTGGTTCGGCTCAACGCGCTTCACTGCAGTCTTCTCATCGATGAGTCCTTCCCGCACCATGTCGACAGCAATCTTAATAGCTGCCTGGGCAGTCCGCTTTCCGGTTCGGGTCTGGAGGAGGTAGAGCTTCCCACGCTCGATGGTGAACTCGAAGTCCTGCATGTCCTTGTAGTGCTTTTCAAGAATCTCGTAGACCTTCTTGAGCTCCTCGAAAGCCTGTGGGAGCTCCTTCTCCATCTCCTTGATGGGCTTTGGCGTACGGATTCCCGCAACGACGTCCTCACCCTGGGCATTCAGGAGGTACTCACCGTAGTACTCCTTCGCACCCGTTGAGGGGTTCCGGGTGAATCCAACGCCTGTTCCAGAGTCAAAGCCCATGTTTCCGAAGACCATCATTTGCACGTTGACGGCGGTACCCCAGTCCTCAGGGATGTTGTGAAT
>JBDIWL010000046.1:0-8421 GCA_039638315.1 Candidatus Caldatribacterium thermophilum
TTACGGATATCCATACCCCAGGAAAGCTTGCTCCTCAAAAGGGCGTAAAAGGGTCGTCCAGGAGAGAGACGGGCAAGTTTCACAGAGAAAGGTGACCGGTACACGGTGATGTACTCTTCCTTTTGCAAGGCATACCCTCGCTGCCCGTCAAGTGTCACCATCGTTCCCTCCTTCATGGATTCAAGAACTACTTGGATAGAGGACGAAGGGGGAACGACAATAGACCGCGCATACAGAGTGTGCGCGCAAATCGGCGTGACGATAAAAAGCTCAAGACCCGGAAATACCACTGGTCCACCAGCAGAGAGCGAATACGCACTTGAGCCCGTAGGCGTAGCAACAATGAGACCATCGGCAGGGAAGGAGGCAAGAAACTCTCCATCAATGTACGTGGAGAGACGAATCATCTGTGCAAAAGGACCACGATAGATAACCACATCGTTAAGGGCAAAATCTTCTTCCCTCTGGCCATCTTTATGGACAATACAGCAATGGGCCATCATGCGTTCTTCGAAGATAATTGTCCCTGAGGCAATCTGTTCTGCAGCTTTTTCCATTTCTTCTACATTGATTTCTGCAAGGAATCCAAGACCCCCAAGGTCTACCCCAAGAAGAGGAACCCGCAAAGGAGCATACCGATGGCACGCTGCCAGAAAGGTTCCATCGCCTCCCACAACAAGGACAAGGTCGGGGGGAGAAAGATTTCCTTCCTCCTCTCTCACCAGAGTAGCACTGATACCCCTTACCTCAAGAAGCTCGATGAGCTTCGTAGCACTCTCAACAACGGGGGTCTCTCTCTTTCGCACGAACACGTGAACGTGTTTCACACTTACCTGCTCCATCGACCTATCACGAACCCTCCAAGAAAAAACACCACCCACAACCAGCGCACACTTCTCTGAGGCACGAAAACCCAAGGAAACGATACTTCATGTACCTCATTCTCCTCTCCATCAACAAAAAGTACTGACCAGGGAGCAAAGAGCAGCGCGTATTCAAGAAGCTGTCTCCGAACAGAGGGGTGTTCGGGGGTTTCCGCCCGTTTTCCCGTCTTCACCTCAGCGACATACTTTTTCCCATCCCGTTCGAGAAGGTAATCAATACGCACCCTGAAGGGAATCCTTCGTCCATCCATTAAGAAAAACGCCTCTTTTTCGATTTGCTCCCCCACACATTGGAACCCTCTCTCTTCAAGGAAACGCAAAGCCCTCTTTTCGAGCGTCCGAGCACGCTGCACAGAACGACGAAATCCCCGGCGCTTTATCCAGGCTTCGATGCGGAAAGCACCCCAAACAGCAACCACAAGAAAGAGAGCAAAAAGAATAGCAATCTCAAATACCGAAAAACTCGTGCGCATCTTGCACCACTTTTAGTATTATACTGCCTCTTCCCGTCCTCGTTAAGGATGATTCTCCCTTTTGAAGGTACGCAAAGAACTCGATATTCCCCTTAGGCCCAAGAAGTGGCGAGAAGGTAAGGTTCCGAAAGCCAAGCCCTTTCTCCTCAGCAGCATCGAGAACCACCTCAAGGACCTGTCTCTGAACATCGGGACTTCGTACCACACCCTTTCTCACTTTTTCTCTTCCCGCTTCAAACTGTGGCTTTATAAGGGCAATGACAATCCCCTGATCCTTTAAGATGGAAGCAATGCTTTCCCAAAGGAGTCGCAGGGAAATAAACGACACATCAACTGTAACACCATCCACCTGCTCTCCAAGATGAGCAGGAGTAAGATAACGAGCGTTAAGCTTTTCAAGAACCACAACTTGTGGTGAGGAACGAAGCTTCTCGTGAAGCTGCCCATGCCCTACATCAATTGCGAAAACCTTTTTGGCCCCGTGCTGCAAGAGACAATCCGTGAAGCCTCCAGTAGAAGCACCAATATCGGCAAAGACAAGACCAGAAGGAGCAATGCCAAATACTTGAAGTGCCCGCTCGAGCTTCTCTCCACCTCGACTCACATACCTTGGAGCATCAAGAAGCACAAGGGTAGCATCCTGAGGAACAAGGGTTGAAGGCTTCAAAATCCCAGAAATTCCTTCTACCCGAACCTTACCTCCAAGAATGAGACGTTGCGCCTGTTCTCTACTTTTGCAAAGACCGCGCTGCGCCAGAAGAACATCAAGGCGAATTCGGGTCATCTCAGTGATCGCGGGCGACAACAAAGTGCGACAGAGCAAGAAGTGTCGTAAAGTCCCGGGAAAGGGAAGCAAGAATCTGGCACGCTTTTTCAAACTGCTCATGCATGATTCTTTCTGCCTCCTCGACACCCCGTATTCGAACAAGAGTGGCCTTTCCCTGCGCAAGGTCCTTTCTGGCAGTCTTTCCAAGACGGGCACTCTCCTGAGTAATGTCGAGAATATCATCTTTTATCTGGAAGCACTCACCAAGGAGAAGACCGAAACGAGCGAGGAGATTCCGCTCTCTCCGTGAAGCACCCCCAAGAATTCCTCCACAGAGAATCGGAGCCTGGATAAAACGAGCAGTCTTGCGGTAGTACATCTCGAACACTTCTTGCTCAGTCACCTCTTTGCCTTGGTAGAGGAGATCGAGAACCTGCCCACCAACCATTCCCTGATTACCCAGCGCTTCAAGGAGCACCTGCGTAACAGCAGTTACCTTTCGAGCACCAAAGGTTTTGAGAAACTCCCGATTACCTACGAACATTCGAAACCCTTCTACAAGAAGCGCATCTCCTGCGAGAACACCCATGGCCTCCCCAAAAGCCCTGTGAAGACTCGGTTTCCCCCTTCGAAAATCGTCGTTGTCCATGCAAGGAAGATCATCATGCACTAAGGAAAAGGAGTGTATCATTTCGATACCAGCGGCAAGAGGAAGTACCTTCTCCTCTGAGATACCATACGCCTGAACAGTGGCAAAAAGAAGAGAAGCACGGAGCTTTTTCCCACCTGTCGCCCCATACACTACCGAATCCCAAAGAATCTGCGGTACTCCCTCACGGGGAAGATGCTCCCGCGTGAATGTTTCAATAAGCTGAGCATTTTTTGCAAGAAGCTCCTCAATGTCCATCTTTTTTGATTCCCCCAAGTTCCTGCTTCTTCTCCAAGTGTCGCACCAGACGACCTAAAACACCATTTATGAATTTTCCAGACTCCTCGGTACCGTACTTCTTCCCCAGTTCTACAGCCTCGTTAATGGAAACACTCGGTGGAATTTCAGGGAGAAAGAGGATTTCATATGTAGCCATACGAAGAATATTCCGGTCAATTGTCGCCATGCGCTGTAGTGGCCATCCTTCAGTAACTTCTGTAATTAATCCGTCAATTTCCCTTTCCTTTTCCTCAACACCCTGCACGAGGGTGAGGAAAAAACTCCGTGTATCCTCATCCCAGGAAAGCGGCAGAGAAACGTGAGAAAGAATATCATCCACACGTTTTCGACGCAAGTCCTTCTCAAAAAGAACCTGCAAGGCCAGTTCCCGGGCTTTCCTCCTCATGCCCTTGGAACTCCCTGGAGGGTAAGATTCACAACGCCTCCGGTCTCAAAACCCTGTACGTAGATGTTAATATGTTCCACCTTTAGCAACGTTTCTCTCTCTATCTTTTCCTTGACTTTTTTCTGAACCTCCCATGCCGTTTCCGGAACCCTCCGTTCGAGCGTGAAGATGAGAAAAAGGTTCAAAGACACGAACTCCTTCCGCGCATCCACGCGGATACTCTCTTCAGGGCTTTTCTCGAGGGAACCTACTCCCGGAATATCTCGCAATACCCGTTCCACAATCTTTTGAAGAGCCCTGAAGGAGTATACAACTTTCCCATCCTCAAAGACAACCTCGCATCCCCGCAATCTAACACTCCCTCACACTCGCTCTAAGTACTCCCGTGTCCTCGTGTCGATGCGAACTCGATCTCCACGGTTCACAAAAAGCGGCACTTGAATAACAAGTCCAGTTTCAAGAGTTGCTGGTTTCGAACCCCCAGAAGCTGTATCCCCCCGAACCCCAGGCGGTGTATCGACGACCTCAAGGTCCACAAAGGGGGGAACATTAACGGCGATGTACTTCCCCTCGTACACGAGAAGTTCCACCTCAAGATTCTCTACAAGGAAATCCTGGTTCTCGCCCACGACCTCCTCGGGGAGAACAATTTCCTCATACGTTTCAAGATTCAAGAAATGGAAATCTGACCCAGAACGGTACATGAACTGAGCCCTTTTCCCTTCAAGAACAGCCCGTGCAACCTTTTCGCCTGCCCGAAAGCTCCGTTCCACCACAAGTCCAGTGCTTAAGTCTTTAAGCTTTGCCTTGATAATAGCTCCCCATTTTCCAACCTTTGTATGCTGGAAAGCTGTCACGACGTAGAGATTCCCGTCAACCTCGATGCAAGTTCCTACCCGGAGATCGTTACTCGAGATAAAGTCAGGCACTACTTTCGCCTCCTTTCTCAAAGGGAGTTTCAGGAAGTGTGTCCAAAGGCATGCACCCGTGCTCGGTTACAAGGACCATATGCTCAAGACGTAGCCCACCCCACTCAGGAATATATATCCCCGGTTCCACAGTCACAACCATCCCTGAACGGAGCATGGTCGTACTTTTGCTACTCAGCTTCGGTTCTTCATGGACATCAATACCGACTCCATGTCCAAGGCTATGGGTAAAGTACTGGGCGAAGCGCCTTTCTTCGAGGAATTCCCGCACCTTCCGATCTACGAAACCTGCCTCCACCCCTTCACGAATATGAGACAAAGCAACGCTTTGCGCTTCGCAAAGAACGAGAAAGGCTTCCCTAAAACACGAACTCGTTACCTCCCCTACGGGCACAACCCGCGTAAGATCCGCACAATACCCATCAACCCGCACACCCCAGTCGATGAGAACCCACTCGCCCCTTTTTACCTTACAGGTGGTTGGCCGGGCATGAGGCAAAGCACTTCGCTTTCCAGAGGCCACGATAGTCGGGAAGGCTATGGCCTCGCCCCCAAGCTTTCGCATCTGGTACTCAAGCTCAACGGCGATGTCCCTCTCCTCGACTCCTTCCCGAATAAGGGGTGTCACTTTCCAAAAGGCAGCCTCCGCAAGAGCGATAGCTCGTCGTATGATTTGAATTTCCTCCTCATCCTTTACCGCACGAAGCGTGTACACAGGAGACGGGACGAAAGAAACAGGACATTTTTTCTCTTCAAAGCGACGAGCAAAATGGACACTTGCCACATCCTCAACAAGAAGACAGCCCAGGCGCAGGGACGAAAGAACATCGCAAATGGATTCCACCACGTCTTGATCAAATTCCACAATTTCCGCTTCCACACCGAGTTCCTCACGACTCTGCGTCACGTACCTCCCGTCACAGAAGAAGAAAGGCTTTCCCTCAGGGGGCACAAGCAAGAACCCAAGGGATCCACGGAATCCCGAAAGGTAAAAGAGATTCCCCGGAGACAACACAAGAAGCGGGGCTTCAAGCATTTTTCGTAGCCGCTCAAGACGTTTCTCGAACATTGTTCCCTCTTCCCCTTAAAACAAAGGCCTCCATCGCCAGAAGGTACCCAAGGTGCCCAAGACCAGTAATCTGTCCCCAGCAAACCGGCGCAGTGACTGAATGGCGACGAAACTCCTCACGGGCGTAGATATTCGACATGTGGACCTCAATCGCTGGAATTCCTACTGCCTTTAAGGCGTCCCTTATGGCAATGCTGTAGTGAGTGTACGCTCCAGGATTAATGATGATGCCGTCATGTCTTCCCTTTGCTCCATGGATGGCATCAATAATTGCTCCCTCATGATTTGATTGAAAAACCTCAAGTTCCACTCCCCGCTGCTTTGCCTCGTGTTTGAGCAGTTCTACGAGTTCCTCAAATGAAAGCGTCCCGTAAATGTCCCGTTCTCGCTCCCCAAGAAGATTCAGATTCGGGCCAAAAATGCAAAGAAGCCTCACAGTTACACCTCACAGATTTCCGGAAGAATTTCAAGGACCATCTCCTCTTCTACCTCTATCCCAAGAAGTGGTTTCCCCGGACGTTCAAGAAGGGTGAAGCGTATCTTTCCTCCCTCTTTTTTCTTATCTTTCCAAAGAGCGGAGAGAAACTCCTCAACTTCTATCCTTTGAGGAACCCGAAGAGGAAGCCCAAATGTTTGCAGCATTTCTTCCTGTAACCTGTACACTTCGTCGGTACTCATTCCAATCCGGAGAGCAAGCAACGCTTCGCCACGCATTCCTACACTTACCGCCTCACCGTGGCGGAGGACACCATACCCCGTAGCTTTCTCAAGGGCGTGTCCTATGGTATGTCCATAATTGAGAACACTTCGCAACCCTCTTTCCTTTTCATCCTTCTCAACGACCCGCCTTTTGTACGCAATAGCCCTTGCAACCAGCTCTTCAAGAACATTCTTCTCCCGCCGCAAAACTTCATTCCTGTGGGTATAGAGGAAGGCAACAAACTCCTCCCCCTCAAGAAGAGCAGCTTTCACCACCTCGGCAAGACCTTCCCGGTATTCTCGTTCTGGAAGGGTGTCGAGAAAGGAAAGGTCCACAAAAACACCCGAAGGTTGATAAAACGTCCCAACGAGGTTTTTCCCCTCCTCAAGATTGACCCCAGTTTTCCCACCTATGGAACTATCCACCTGCGCAAGAAGGCTTGTTGGAATCTGATAATACGCAATACCTCGAAGAAACGTTGAAGCAACAAACCCCCCAAGATCTGTTACCACCCCTCCCCCAAGGGTAAGGAGAAAAGATTTCCTATCGAGATCAAGGGCAAGAAGCTCATGGTATACTTTTTCAACCGTCTTAAGGTTCTTATACTCCTCACCATCAGGAATGGTAATAACACCAATAGTGCATCCCTTCTGGGCAAAGAAATTTTGCACCTTCTCAGCATACAGCCTTCCCACCCGGTCGTTGGTGAGTACAGCACCTCGAAATGACGGAAAAGAAATGCGGGATAACCAGTCGTCTCGAGAAAAGAGAGATATATCGACGAATACGCTATAGCTTCTTCCTTCAGGCAAGGATACCACAATCTCGCGCACGGCGGATAATCTCCTCAGCAACCTCTTCCTCAGTCAAAAAGTCCGCATCAATTATAGCATGAGCTTGTTCGTAGTAGGGGGCACGGAGACGATAGAGCATTTCCAGTTCCTCAGGAGTCCCATATTTTCTCAAAAGAGGACGATTCGTGCTGTGTCGAATCCGCTCAAAGAGTACAGGAAAAGAAACTCGAAGGAACACAACAAAAAAGTTCTCTTTGAGAATTCTCCTGTTCTCTTCCCTAACCGGGAGACCTCCACCGGTGGCAAGAACAATGTGCTTTTCTTTTGTAAGCCCTCGAAGGGTTTCTGTTTCCAGTTCTCGAAAGTATTCCTCGCCAAAACGAGAGAAAATCTCGGGGATAGAAAGACCCACTCGCTCCTCGATAAGGGTATCAGTATCAAAAAACCGCCAGCCGAGCTTTTCCGCCACTCTTCGGCCGACGGTCGTTTTTCCGCAGCCCATGAAACCAAGGAGGGCGATACCGCGATGAATCATTCTGTGTCACTGTGAACAAGCGCAAAGGGTACCTACGTCTTTTACCTCAAGCTTTTTTACAACCTGATTTCCCAAGACGTCCACGACAAGCACCTGAAGTGTTAAGGGGGAGCACAGATTTTCAAGAGATACGGGATCCGAGACAAAAGGTGGGAAGGTTTTCGAACCGATTGCTTCCCCATTAACAAAGAACTCTACCTGCTTAATCCACTCCAGATTTTCCCCAATTTCTACACCAAAAACAATTGTCTTTTCCCCCACACAGGTATACCAAATATCCCCTACATTGTTAGACTCGATACCTTCGAATACCTTAATCGGGAATTCCTTAGCGAAAGAGACACTATGTCCAGCATAATCTACTCCCGTGAACGTTACCCGTACTTTAAGGGTAGGAATTCTATTCTGCTGCATATACCTTTCAACCTGAACACCAAAAAGCTCAAGGGTAAGCTGATAGGGCGAAATTGCCGCATTTTCCGCCGTTCCTGCATATACTGAGGCCATAGGAGTATCGGGGGGAACAACAGCAATAAGAACATCAAAACGCGTTTCTAAAGAAGAGATAGGCTTCCCATCAAGCGTAAAGTACTCTATTCTGCACTCCCTAATTTCTGCCCCAACCCTGTTGAGAGGACGAAAAGAAAATCGAACGGCACGATAACCACTCTTAAGCACACCATAGTATGCTTCTTGTACCTCTTCCTTCTCGGGATTTATGACTATGGCCTCTATCGCTATTTTCGCCCTTGGAAACATCGGATTATCAGCAAACCACTGACACCCCACAAGAGCCATGAAACCCATGATTCCGAAAAGCACCAGGATTGTCTGTCTCACCTTGTTCCCTCCTTCAGTACTCAATAACATGAGGAGTAAGGAAAACAACAAGCTCCGTTTCCTTATGGGTTCTGCTCCGAAGCACAAAGAGGTCACC
>JBDIWL010000047.1:0-8403 GCA_039638315.1 Candidatus Caldatribacterium thermophilum
TCATCATGGTCGTTCTGGGCAAGGGAGAGCTCTTCACCGGAAACTGCCTCCTTGTTGCCCACTGCCTCAAAAAGAAAGCGCCACTGACTCATGTCCTCAGAAACTGGGGTCTTGCGTATGGGGGGAACTTCCTTGGAGCAATTCTCGTAGCGCTTCTCTACGTTGCCTCAGGACTTCCAGGGACACAGGAGGGCATTGTTGCGACGAGAATCGCCGCCCTTGCTCAAGGGAAAGTCGCCCTGAGCTTCTCTCAAGGGTTCCTCCGGGGAATTCTCTGCAACTGGCTCGTGGCCCTCGCGGTGCTCTTTGCAGTACATGCTGAAAATACGCTCTCCCGAATCCTGGTTATCCCCGGACCCATCACGACCTTCGTCGCCCTGGGGTACGAGCACAGCATCGCCAACATGTACTTTCTCGCCGCAGGAATCTTCCAGGGAGGTTCTGGAGTCACCTGGGGGAACGCCCTCCTCCAGAACCTCCTTCCGGTTACCCTTGGGAACATCGTGGGAGGAAGCGTTTTCGTCGGTGTCCTGTACAGCTTCCTCCTCAGAGAACCTGCTCAACGGCTTTGACTTCGGGAACTTCCTCTTTGAGGATTCGCTCAATACCGTCCTTTAAGGTAATCATGGACATGGGGCAGGCGCTGCACATGCCTTTCAGGCGAACCTTGACCACCCCATCAACGATGTCCACAAGTTCCACGTCGCCACCTTCATACTGGAGATACCCACGAACCTTTTCGAGGGCCTGTTCGACTTTTTCGCGCATCCTCGTCCCTCCAGAATAAGTATTTACCCATGAAAACCCGGAAACCCCTCAGCTATTCCCAAGTTCCGGATAGAGAGGGAACGCATCGCAGAGGTCCCGGACCGCCTGGCGCACCGCCTCAAGGACCGCAGGGTTATCGCGGTTTCGAAGGGTCAAATCGATGAGCTCGGCAATACGGCGCATTTCCTCCTCCTTCATTCCCCGGGTGGTGCAGGCTGGCGTCCCAAGGCGAATACCGCTTGTCACAGTGGGCTTTTGAGGATCGAAGGGGATGACGTTTTTGTTCACCGTTATCCCCACCCGGTCAAGGACGGTCTCCGCCTCCTTACCTGTAATGCCGAGGTTCCGCAAATCCACAAGGAGGAGGTGCGTATCTGTCCCCCCGGAAACAAGGCGGTACCCCCGCTCTTTCAGGGCCTCCGCGAGAGCCCGGGCATTCTGGACAACCTGCCTCTGGTAGGCGGAAAACTCAGGAGTCTGGGCTTCCCGTAAAGCCACCGCCTTGGCGGCAATAACATGCATGAGGGGACCACCCTGTATCCCTGGAAAGAGCGCCTTATCGATAGCCTGGGCAAACTCCTTTTTGCAGAGGACGATACCTCCCCGGGGTCCCCGAAGAGTCTTATGGGTTGTGGTGGTGACGAAGTGGGCATAGGGCACAGGGTTTGGATGTATACCTGCAGCCACAAGGCCAGCAAAATGGGCCATGTCCACCATGAGGTACGCCCCGACTCTATCGCAAATCGCCCGCATCCTGGCAAAATCGATAACCCGGGGATAGGCGCTCCCCCCAGCCACAATGAGCCTCGGACGGACCTCAAGGGCCTGCGCTTCCAGGGCATCGTAATCGATGGTCTCCGTTTCCCGGCTCACCCCATAAGGGACAAAGTGGTAGAGCATTCCCGAGAAGTTCACCCGACTCCCGTGAGTCAAGTGCCCCCCATGGGCAAGGTCCATACCCATGACCACATCCCCAGGCTTGAGCACCGCAAAGTACACCGCCATGTTCGCCTGGGACCCGGAGTGGGGCTGGACATTGGCGTGTTCTGCACCGAAAACGGCTTTCGCCCGCTCAATGGCTAAGGTTTCCGCCTCATCGACGCACTCGCATCCCCCGTAGTAGCGCCGTCCCGGGTACCCTTCGGCGTACTTATTCGTGAGGGGTGAACCCTGGGCCTCCATAACGGCAAGGCTTGTGAAGTTCTCTGAAGCGATGAGCTCCAGGGTATTCCGCTCCCTTGTGAGCTCACCGATAATGCAGCGGTACACTTCAGGATCCTGAGCTTTCAGGTGTTCCCACATGGCACGCTCCTAAACCTGTTCAAAGGACCCGTACTTTTTGAAGTACTGCACAAGTCCTCCTTCCTGGAGGATGGCAATCATGACCTGGGGGAGAGGCGGAACAGAAAGCTCGATACCCTTCGTGTGGTTTACGACCTTGCCTTCCCCAAGGTCAACGGTCACCTCATCTCCTGTATCGAATTCGTCAGTGTTGCACTCCACGACAACGAGCCCACAGTTTATGGCGTTTCGGAAGAAAATCCGGGCAAAGGATTTGGCAAGAATCCCCCGGACACCGGCTGCAAGAAGTGCCCGTGGGGCCTGCTCCCGTGAAGACCCGCAGCCAAAGTTCCTCCCGGCAGCGATAAAGTCCCCAGGCTGCACGCGACGGGCAAACTCCGGGTCGATGTCCTCCATGACGTGCCTGGCGAGTTCCTGCATGTCGAGGGTCTTGAACTTGTACTTTCCCGAGATAATGTAATCCGTGTTGATGTCGTCACCAAACTTGTGAATCCGCCCAGTCAAACGCATGTCCCTCACCCCAGGTACTTTCTCGGATCCGTAATTTTCCCCTCAAGAGCTGAGGCCGCCACCGTTGCCGGAGAGGCAAGGTAAATGGAAGCCTCCCGGTTCCCCATGCGCCCCCGGAAATTGCGGTTCGCCGTGGAAATGACGTTCCATCCATCTCCAGGAATCCCCTGGTGCGTCCCGACACAGGGCCCACATCCCGGCGGGACAAAGACCCCTCCAGCCTTCACGATATCCTCCACCCATCCCTTCTCAAGGGCAAAGAGGAAGGTTTCCCGGGAAGCAGGGGCCACGATGAGTCGCACCTCAGGGTGCACTTTCCGGCCGCGGAGAATCCTTGCTGCCACCTCCAAATCGGGAATGCGCCCGTTCGTGCACGTTCCAATAAAGGCTTCCTGAATGGGGATGCCCTCGGCTTCCCTGATGCTTCGCGCCGTATCGACCCGGTGCGGAAAGGCCACCTGGGGCTCGAGATTCGTACAGTCCATCTCAAGAACCCTTGCGTACGTCGCATCAGGGTCAGGGAGCACCACCTCGAAGGGGCGATCGGTACGCTCCCGTACCCAGGAAATCGTCTTTTCGTCAGGGGGCACAAGACCAGCCTTTGCCCCCACTTCAACCGCCATATTGGTGAGAGTTGCCCGCTCCTCCACGGAAAAGCGCTCCACCACCGGGCCATGGAACTCGATCGCCTGGTACGTTGCCCCATCGGCCCCAAGGAGAGCAGCAATGTGGAGGATGACGTCTTTGGCGAATACACCCCTCTGGAGTTCCCCAAGAAGGCGTATGCAAAGCGTTTCGGGAACCTTGAACCAGAGCTTTCCGGTCATCATGACCACAGCAAGCTCCGTACTCCCAATACCTGTAGCAAATGCCCCAAGGGCTCCGTACGTACAGGTGTGGGAATCTGCCCCCACGACAAGGTCCCCTGGCACCACAAGGCCACGGCTCATCATGAGCTCATGGCACACACCTTCGCCAACTTCAAAAAGCCGGATGCCGAAGCGCTTTGCGAAAGAACGCATGAGGTCATGGAGGCGCGACACCGACTCCAGGGGACTTGGCGCGTTGTGGTCGATGACGAAAACAATCCTCTCGGGACGGAACACCGATTTTCCGTTCATCTCCTCAAAGGACTGAATGGCAAGAGGCGTCGTTCCATCCTGACCCATTGCCCAGTCCACCGGAGCGACCACAATATCTCCCGGACGGACAGGTCTTCCGACCTTGCGTTCGAAGATTTTTTCAGCCATTGTCTTTCCCATGCAGCTTCCCCGCTTCCTTGACGTAGTGTTGGCAAAATAATACATTACGGGAAAAAGGAAAGTCAATGAGAGGAGGATTCCCATGGATCCTGCGCAGGAAGTGGAACGTATCGTTTCCTGGATACAGGAAAAGGTCGAAAAAGCCCGTGCTCAGGGGCTTGTCTTTGGTATGAGCGGTGGCATAGACTCTTCCGTCGTGGCGGTCTTAGCCCAGAGAGCCTGTGGTCAGAATATCCTTGGGGTCATGATGCCCTGCCACAGTGCCCCTGAGGACCTTGAGGACGCTCGTCTCGTCGCCGAAACCTTTGGCATTCCCCACCGGGTGGTTCCCCTGGAAAAGCCCTTTGACGCCCTCCTTGAGGTTCTTGGGGAAACCCATAACCCCCGGTACCTCCCCCAGGCGAACCTGAAGCCCCGCCTCCGCATGAGCGTCCTCTACTTTTTCGCCAACTCCCTAAACTACCTCGTCTGCGGTGCCGCAAACCGGAGCGAGCTCACCGTCGGGTACTTCACAAAGTACGGGGATGGTGGCGTGGATATCGCCCCCCTTGCCCACCTCACGAAAAGGGAAGTCCGGGAAATCGCTGCGTTCCTTGGGATTCCGGAGCGCATCATCACCAAGCCCCCCTCTGCAGGACTCTGGCCCGGACAGACCGATGAGGGCGAAATGGGAATACCGTACGAGGTCCTCGACCGCTTCCTCCTCGGCGAACCCGTGGGAGAGGAAGACCGCAGGAAAATCCTCGCCCTTTACGCAAAGAGTACCCACAAAAGGAAGCTCCCCGCCACCCTACTTCCCAAGGAGTTCTCTCCGCTTCCGGGCGAGGAAGTCTAAGAGCTCTTCCCGGCTCAACGTATTCAGGACATCCTCCTTCCGGAGCCAGGCCCTCCGGGCCTGGGCAACGCCATAGCGCATGAAATCCAAAGACCCCTGGTCGTGGGCATCGGTGGAGATGACGACCTTCACACCGCTTTGCGCTGCTCTCCTTGCATCCACATCCCGAAGGTCCAGACGTTCAGGCTGCGCGTTCATCTCAAGGACCGTGTGCGTTGCCTTGGCTATAGCAATGAGGGCGTCGATATCCATCTCTGAAGCGTCCCGCCGGCCGATGATGCGCCCTGTGGGGTGGCTGATGACCTGCACATAGGGGTTGCGCATGGCCCGCTCAAGACGCATGAGAATCTTCTCCTCCTTCTGGGTGAGGCCAGAGTGCAACCCTGCCACCACCACCTCAAGGAGGGCGAGTTCTGCGTCAGGAAAATCAATGGATCCGTCACTCAAGATATTTGCCTCAACCCCGTTGAGGACGAGAAGGTCCCGGTGCTTCTCGTTCCAGTGGCGTATTTCTCTCTCCCGCTCGTGGATTTCTTCAGGAGTGAGCCCTGAGGCCACGGCAAGGGACTGGGTATGGTCACATATGGCTATGTACTCGTACCCCCGAGCCCGTGCCGCCTCGGCCATCTCCGCAATGGAGGCCACACCATCGCTCCAGTGGGAGTGCACATGGAGGTCCCCCCGAATGTCCTCCATGGTCACAAGGGTGGGGAGTTTCTTCTCCAGGGCGTACTCAATCTCCCCCTGGTCCTCCCGGAGTTCCGGGGGAATCCACTCCATACCGAGAATCTCGTAGATATCCTCTTCCCGTTCTCCCCCCACTCGCTCATTGGTGTCAAGGCGGAAAATGCCGTACTCATTGACCTTGAAGCCTTTTCGGAGGGCAATCTCCCGGAGTTTGATGTTGTGAGCCTTAGAACCGGTGAAGTACTGGAGCGCTGCCCCAAAACACTCCTCGTCCACCACCCGGAGGTCCACCTGGATACCTTCATGGGTCACGATGCTTGATTTCGTATCGCCCCGGGCCAGAACTTCCCGGACCTGGGGGAGCGTGGTGAAAATGTCCATAATGGGCTTTGGGTCCCGTGCCGCCACAAGGATATCGATATCGCCGATGGTCTCCTTCATCCGCCGGATGCTTCCAGCAGGGCTTACCTTCGCAATACCCGTTTTCTCCTTAAGGAGCGCCACAATACTCTCCACAAGGGGCAGGGCCTGTCCAAGGAGCATGCGGCCAGTTTTCCTGCGGAACATCTCAAGGCCCTTGGCGATTTTCTCTTCGCTTTTTGGCCCAAGGCGGGGGAGGTTGCGGAGTTTCTTCTCCTGCACCGCCCTCTCCAGGTCCTCAACAGTGCGCACCCCAAGCTGCTCGTAGAGGAGCTTGGCAATCTTTGGACCAACCCCAGGGACTTCGGTGAGTGCAATGAGCTCAGGGGGAATTTCCCGGGTGAGTTCCTCGAAGTAGCTCATTTTCCCGGTGGCAAGGTACTCGGCAATTTTACTCGCGATGCTTGCACCAATTCCCGGAATATCCTCGAGTTTCCCGTTTCTCCAGACCTCCTCAATGGGCTCCGGCCAGTTCTCTATCCGCCGGGCAGCTTCCTCATAGGCCACCACACGGAAACGGTTTTCTCCCTTGATGTCAAGGAGCACCGCAATATCGTGGAGAATTTTGGCTACTTCCTGGTTCCGCATACCCCTTCCCCCTTTGCATATCCACAGCATTATGCTATCATGGAGCCCAAATGAAAGCAAAGTTCCTTGCCGTTTCCTTCCTTGTGCTCTGGGGTGTTCTTCTCACCCTGGGAGCATGGGGAAAAGACAATACGTTGCATTTCCTTCTTGTTACCTCGCTCATTAAAAGCCATGCTACGCCTCTTGCCCAGAGGGCAGTTACCGCAAGCCTCAAAGGGAGAAAATTCCTTGGCGACCACCTTGCCCTCCTTTTCCTTGAGCACTGTACCCTTTCTGAGGAGACTCAAGAGCACATCCTTGACCTCCTTGAGGAGCACTTTCCCGAATCCCCAGTTCCCTTCCATGCGGCGGTTTTCTGCGCCCAGAACAAAGGGTCCTTCTCCTTCGCAATACGTGCTCTGCGTCTTGCCAGGAACGAAGAAGAGAAGCTCGCCGCCTTTGGAACGCTCTTGCAGCTCTTCAGGGACAGGGGATACTCCACCGAGGCGGCACTCCTCCTTGCCCGGATGTACCGGGATTTCCAGAGCCAGACGACCGTAAAAACCCGGCGGGAACTCTCACCTCTACTCCCCTATCTCGTCCCAGCGCATTTTTCTCCTGCATCGCGCTACGCCCTTGCCGAACTCTTCCTCTCCCTGGGCTTTCTCGAAAAGGCTGAGGAATTCGCCAAAACCTTAGAAGATGCCTTCCCCCTCAAGGCGCGGCTCTTCCTCCGCAAAGGTGACCTGAAAGCCCTTGAAAAGCTCCTTGAAGGGCGAAAGGAGACAGAAGACGTCCTCTTCTTCCAGGCTGTTCTTGCCCAGCGAACGGCACGTCCAAGCGAAGCCATCGCCCTGTACGAGCGATTCCTCTCCCTCTTCCCCAAGAGCCCACGCACCCTGAACGTCCTTACAAACATCGCCGCAATCTACCAGGCACAGGGAAAAAGGAACGAGTACATCGCCACCCTGGAACGGGCGGTGCGTCTCTTCCCGGGGAATGGGGCTCTCCTCTGGGAACTCTTCTTTGCCCTTTACCGGGACGGAAACCTCCCAAAAGCCCAGGAGGTTCTGGAGCAACTCGCCAAAATCCCAGAATGGCGCAACCAGGCCCTTTTCTGGAGCTTCAAAATTTCCAGGGACACCTCGTATCTTGCCACTATCCTTGAAGAGTCCCGCCTGGATTACTACTACGTCAGGGCTTCCGAAGTCCTTGCCCCTGCGTCACCCTTTGCGGCAGAACCTCCCCCTGCGCTCTCCCTCCCTGAACCCCTCACGACCTTCTGGGTGCGGTACCGTTTCCTCTCCTCCCTGGGTTTTAAGAAAAACGCAACCATTGAGCTCCTCTCCCTCCTCTTTCAAGACCCCAAAAATGCGGCGCTCCTCCTTGAGGCCACTTCCCTCCTTGCGCAGGAGGGAGCGTACCGGGAGAGCATCCGTCTTGCCTTCCGCCTTTTCCCAGAAAAGGGGAAAATCCCGGAATTTGCTGGAAAGGCCTACTATCCTCTGGCCTTTTTCAGGGATATCGAAGAACTCGCTGCCCGGCAGAATCCTCCTCTTGACCCCTACCTTGTCCTTGCCCTGGTTCATGCAGAGAGCGCCTTTGACCCAGAAGCGGTATCCATCGCCGGAGCAATAGGCCTTGCCCAGGTGATGCCCGGAACAGGTTCCTGGGTCCTCGAAAAGGGGTGGGTGAACCTCAGGGAGAACCCTGGCGGTATCGAGGACGTCCTGCGCAACCCCCGGGATAACCTGGCCATTGGGATAGCGTACCTTGCCTACCTTTTCCGGAGGTTTGAAGGAGATACCATTCTTGCCCTTTGCGGGTACAACGCCGGCCCGGGAAGAGCAGAAGAGTGGCGGAAAACCCTCCCCCCGGACCGGGACATGTTCGTGGAATCCATTCCCTTCCCGGAGACGAGAAACTACGTGAAAAAGGTCCTCACGAACTACTTCGCCTATACCACCCTCTACCGGGGAGTCACTGCATTCCCAGGTACTTTTTGAAGGCCTCGATTTCCTGAGGTCCCTCGAGAACACCAATCTCTAAGGT
>JBDIWL010000048.1:0-8218 GCA_039638315.1 Candidatus Caldatribacterium thermophilum
GCAATAGCGGTGCAGAAGCGGTGGAAGGAGCACTGAAACTTGCCCGGATGTACACGAGGCGGAAGAAGTTTGTGTCCGCCATAGGAGGTTTTCACGGGAAAACCTTTGGTGCCTTGAGCGTTTCGGGTCGTGAAGTGTACAAAAAGCCCTTTGAGCCCCTTCTCCCTGGCACAGAACAGGTTCCCTTTGGGGACCTTGAGGCTATGGAGCGAGCAGTTGACGAGGATACCGCAGCAGTTATCCTTGAGCCCATTCAGGGTGAGGGTGGGGTCATTTTGCCTCCTCCTCAGTACCTTCAGGAGGTTCGGGAAATCTGTACCAAGAAAGGAGCGCTCCTCATTCTTGATGAGGTGCAGACTGGTCTTGGAAGAACCGGAAAGATGTTTGCCTGTGAGCACTATGGTGTTGTTCCGGACATCATGACCCTTGCCAAGGGACTTGGTGGGGGGGTTCTCCCTCTCGGGGCCTTTATAAGCACTGCAGAAATCTGGCAGGTTTTTGAGGAGAATCCTCTCATGCATAGTTCTACCCTTGGGGGCAACCCCTTAAGTTGCGTTGCTGGCATTGAGACCTTGAAGATTCTTCAGGAAGAGAATATCCCTGCCCAGGCTGCGGAAAAAGGGGAGTACTTTCTTGGGAAGCTGAGAACGCTTCAGGAAGAGTTTCCGGAAATTGTTAAGGAGGTTCGGGGGCTTGGACTCCTCATTGGAATGGAACTCTTTGCCGAAGATGCTGCTTCACTCCTCGCCATGGAAATGGCGCAGAGAAAGGTTCTCGTCGTCTACACCCTGAACAATCCTAAGGTCATTCGCCTTGAACCACCTCTCACCATCACGTACGAGGAAATTGATACGGTTCTTGCTGCGCTCTACGATTCCCTGGTGGGCGTAAGAACCATAGTGCAGGAAATTGGGGAGTAAAGGAGGGTTTTGCGTGGCTCGTATTGCCGTGTCGTTGCGCATTCCAAAGGGTGTTGCAGAGGTGTATGAAAAGGCCAAAGATATTGAAGCGCTGGCTCGCTTTCTCCCTGACCTTGAGGAGGTGCGGGTGCTTGAACGGCGGGGACAGGAGGTCGAGAGCTTCTGGAAGGGAAGGTTCCAGGGTCGAGAGGTGCGGTGGACCGAAAGGGATATCTGGGATGATGCAAAGAGAGAGTGCCGTTTCTTTGCCCTTGAGGGGGATTTTAAAAAGTACGAGGGAATCTGGCGTTTCCGGGAAGTCGATCCCTCGACCACCCTTGTGGACCTTGAGATTGAGTACGACCTTGGGATTCCCCTGGTGGGACCTCTGATTCACGCTTTCCTGAAGAAAAAAATGGAGGAAAACGCGCTGGCCATGCTTCAGGCTCTTGAGAAGGCTCTTGGGGAGGAGTAAGTTATGGATAGTTTTGCCTTTATCATCCACGCTATGGATGTGGAAGACATCAAGCGTCACATTTTCTTCTTTCGTCCCTTCCCACCTTCCTGGGTGGAGTACCTCGCTTCTCGTATTCCTCCCTTCATCCTCTCCCACGTCCGTGGGGTGCGATCAGCGTACGACGGAAAGGAAATCGAGGGATGGTTTATCGGTCTCCCGATGACACCTCGAGCACTCCTTGAGTATCCTTTCCCCTTTGTGGCTGAGCGTATTCGGCGTTGTGGTTTTCTTGCCGAGAAAAAAGGTGCCAAAATCATCGGGCTTGGGGCGTTCACCTCTGTGGCAGGAGATGGAGGTATCACGGTCAAAAAAGGCCTCCGCATCGCGGTTACTACGGGGAATAGTTATACTGTGGCTACAGCCCTTGAGGCTCTTGAGCTTGCCTGTGCGAAGATGGATATCGATCTTGCAAGTGAAACAGTTGCCGTTGTGGGGGCTACCGGGTCCATTGGCCGGGCATGTGCGCTCATCCTTGCCGAGCGGGGGAAAAAGGTGCGGGTCATTGGGCGGGACCCGGAGAAGGTAGAGAGGGTTCGGAGGGAAGTTGCGTCTTTGAGTTCTTACCCGGTTGAGGGATTTGTGGACGTGGAGCAGGGCATCAGAGGTTGTCGAGCAGTGCTCACCGTGACCTCGGCTATTGGGAGTATTATTGAGCCCTCTTGGATTGCAAAACATGCGGTGGTCTGCGATGTTTCCCGACCCCGAAATGTTGCTGAGGAGGTGGCCAGAGCTCGCAGGGACGTCCTCGTTATCGAAGGGGGCGTGGTGGATGTTCCTGGAGAACCGGACTTTGGCATGGACTTTGGATACCCCCCTGGAAAGGCCTATGCCTGTATGGCGGAAACAATGATTCTCACCCTTGAAGGACGTTTTGAAGACTATACCCTTGGGAAAGAGGTAGAGGTTGCCAAGGTGAAGGAAATCGAAGCCCTTGCTCGAAAGCATGGATTCAAGGTTTCAGGTCTCAGGAGTTTTGGGAGAGAAGTCTCTGAAGAGGAAATCGAAAGAATCAAGAGGTCTCCAGTTTCTGTGTCATAGCCCGTGCGGCTTCCCAGGCAGCCTCGCAAATCCTTTCGCAGTCCTCCTCGGTGTGAGCGGACGAGAGGAACCAGCTTTCAAAAGGAGAGGGAGGAGGAAGGACCCCACGGGCGAGCATCTCGTGGAAGAATAGAGTGTACATTGTGGTGTCTGAGGAAAGGGCGCTTTTTGTGTCTACAACCTCTTCTGTAGTGAAAAAAGGAGTGAACATACTCCCTATGGCGTTCACCGTAAGGGGGATGCGGAAGAACGCGAAAATATCTCGGAGTTCTTTGACCAGTTTCTGAGTTTCGTTGTCCAGGGTCTCGTAAATGGAAGGGTTTTCCTCTAAGAGAGTAATTGTTGCGTATCCGGCACATGTGGCCACGGGGTTTCCGGCAAGTGTTCCTGCCTGGTACACGGGTCCCTCAGGAGCAAGGAGTCGCATGAGCTCCCTTTTCCCGCCGTAAACACCGATGGGAAGTCCTCCGCCAACGATTTTCCCAAGAATTGTGAGGTCTGGTTGGATGCTGCATATTCCCTGGTATCCGGAGAGGGAGAGACGGAATCCAGTGATGACCTCGTCGAAGATGAGGAGTGCTCCGCATTCTTTTGTCTTCTCCCTGAGGAGTGGCAAGAACGCAGGATGGGGGAGTACTACCCCCATATTTCCAGCAACTGGTTCCACAATAACTGCGGCAAGTTCCCTACCAAAGAGTTCAAACACCTTTTGCGTTGCTTCAAGATCGTTGTAAGGGACAACGATGGTATCGCTGGTCCACTCTACAGGAACACCTTTGGAATTTGGAACGCCAAAGGTTAATCCGCCTGAGCCACTTGCTACAAGAAGGGCATCAACATGTCCGTGGTAACAGCCAGCGAATTTAAGGATCTTCTTCCTCCCGGTGGCGGCCCGGGCGAGGCGAAGGGCACTCATGACCGCTTCGGTGCCCGAGTTCACGAATCGTAAGACCTCAATGGAGGGAAAGTGCTTTTGGATTTTCTCTCCAAGGAGCACCTCGAGGGGATGGTTCATACCGAAACTGAGCCCCCGACACATCTGGTCCACGAGACTCCGGATGACTCTGGGGTGTGCGTGGCCGAGAATGAGTGCTCCCCAGGACATGATGCAATCGATGTAGACGTTGCCATCGGCATCGAAGACTCTACTCCCTTTGCCCCTCTGGATGCAGATGGGTTGTCCACCCACGGCTTGGAACGAGCGAACGGGACTGTTGACCCCTCCTGGAAACATCGAAAGAGCCCTCAAGAAGAAGGAGGCGTTGCCCTGGGATAGTTTTTGAGGGCCTTCTGCGGTGAGAAGATCCCAAAGCCAGGTTTTTAACGTGGCTGCCCGCAGCGGGTCTTTGCCCTTTGTGGAAATGGCAAACATGACGTCATCAGTTTCCCCAAAAGCCGGGGTGATGCAGTTCCCAAGATCCCCCAAGCTGCATACGTTCACAAGGAGCCCTCTTTTTTCTGCTTCTTCGGCAATCACAGCGTTGAGGGCAGGATCGTTTGTAGCGGCAAAGACGATGTTGTGACCATCAAGGTCGCCGATGGTAAATGGTCTTTTTACGAGGAGGATGGCACGTTCTTCCGCAAGGCGTTCCAGTTCTGGAGTTACTGAAGGAGCAATCACTGTGACCCTTCCACCCTGCTTTATGAGGCTGAGCACTTTTCGGGTAGCCACCTGCCCGCCTCCAACGACGAGACAGCGCACCTTGGTAAGGTCGATGAAAAGAGGATAAAGGCGCATCGTTCTCACCTCTCTTGAATCCACTGCGCAACCTGTGGGGCAAAATAGGAAATGATAAGGTCTGCTCCAGCACGCTTTATGGAGAGGAGAAGCTCGAGGGCAACCTTCCTTTCCTCTATGGCTCCTGCAGAAGCAGCGTACTTTACCATGGCGTATTCACCACTCACCTGGAATGCTGCAAGAGGAAGAGGGAATCTTTCCCGGAAAGCACGGATAACGTCAAGATAGGGAATAGCGGGTTTCACCATGATGATATCTGCGCCCTCAACGACATCTGCTTCTCCCTCTCTTAGGGCTTCCCTCAGGTTTGCCGGTGCTATCTGGTATGGGGATCGATCCCCAAAAGCCGGGGCAGAATCCACAGCCTCCCGGAAGGGAGCATACAGTGCCGAGGCAAACTTCGCGCTGTATGCCATAATAGGCGTTTCCTTAAAGCCAGCCTGGTCAAGGGCTTCACGGAGAAAGAGGACGTGACCATCCATCATATCGGAGGGCGCTACTCCATCGGCTCCGGCTTCGCAGTGGGAGAGGGCTATACGGGCAAGGTACTCGAGGGTTGCATCGTTGTCTATGCGGCCATTCCGAACAATACCACAGTGCCCAGATGTCGTGTACGCACAGAGGCAGACATCGGTGAAAACAAACATCTCCGGAAGCTCCCGTTTGATTTTTCGGACGGCTTCCTGAACCGCTCCCTCAGGATTCCAGGCTTCACTCCCTTCGCTGTCCTTGCGTTCTGAACGTCCAAAGAGGAGGATGCTCCGGATGCCAGAGCGGTACGCTGCTATAGCGTCTTTCAGGAGTTCGTCTGGAGAGAGGAGGAATATACCTGGCAGGGAAGGGATTTCTCGGCGAGTACCCTTTCCTGTGACTACAAAAACGGGCCATATGAAGTCCTCAGGGGAAAGGCGCGTTTCCTGGAGCATGGTTCTCAGTGCATATGAGGAGCGTAAACGACGGTTCCTCACGAATTTCTGTGCCATTGGAGCACCTCCTTGAGAATGTCTTCAAAGGCTGGAGAGGCAACAACCCGATGCGGAGATATACCCCTCTCTCGAAGGTATGAAGCAGTGGTTTGTCCCATGGCCCATATAGTGCATTGGGGTATCCGTCCTTCTGTAGCCAAAGAAAAGGCTTCGTACGCAGAAGGGCTCAAGAAAATGAGGAGGTCAAGGCCGGCTTCAAGTTCTTCAAGAAGGACAGGAAAAAGGCGAGTTGCGTACTGCATGGAGTACACCGGAAAAATTTCTGCAAGCCAGCCTCTTTGCAAGAAGGTTTCTCTTAGGTTCTGTCCACCTCGATCTGAGGTCATGATGGCTACCCGATGTGGTGGGAAATGCGCGGTTTCTTCAAGGAGTGTTGCGGCGCTTCCTGGGGCCACGTAGTCAGCACGCAATCCCCATATGGCGAGGGCTTCAGCCGTTTTCTTCCCTATTGCCCAGAGGCGCATTCCATGGAGGGTACGCAGGTCCTGCCCTTTTTGCAAGTACGCAAGGAAGGCAGCGACAGCGTTAGGACTGGCAAAAAGTATGGTGTTGAAGCTTGCAAGGTTCCCAAGGAAATCCTCAAGGACCCTGCAATTGGGTGCGGCTTGCAAAAGTGGCATGGGGAGAACTTCTATGCCTTCCTTTTCACAGGAAAGCATTGCTTCGCTTGTCCACCTCTCCCTTTTCAGGACTTCCTCGCTTCCCACAAACATGACTCGTTTCGCAGGGGAAGGCTCTTTGTGTTCCTCCTGGAGTCCACGGCCTATGGACACCGCTTCGCCAATGAAGATGACCATGGGACTTTGGAGTTGCCTCTGCTCCTTGAGCTCGGCGATATTTTCAAGGCATCCGAACACAGCATGCTGTCTTGGGCTTCCCGCCCATGCCACAAGGCAGGAAGGTGTTTTGGGGTCTTTTCCCGCCGCTTGAAGCTTTGCTGCTATGGTGCGAAGTGTTGAAGAGCCCATGAGGAAGACAAGCGTTCCGGGAAGCTGTGCAATGAGTTCCCACGGAAGGGAGGCAAGGAGCTCCTCAGGATGTCCGCTGAAGACATGGAATGATTGGCTGATGCCTCGGAAGGTGAGGGGAAGAAGAGCGCATGAAGCGGCAACGTGGATTGAGGAAACCCCTGGCACAACCTCGAAGGGAATTCCATGCGTGGCAAGGTACACGACTTCCTCGCCACCTCGGCCAAAGACAAAGGGGTCCCCACCTTTGAGTCGCACTACAGTCTTCCCTTCCCGAGCCTTGAGGACGAGAAGATGGTTGATATCTTCCTGTTTTGAGGGAGGAGTTCCTGGGGTTTTCCCCACAGGAATGAGCTCTGCGTCTCCCCTGGTGAAAAGGAGCGTACGACGGTCAATGAGCCGGTCGTAGAACACAACGTCGGCACGTTCAAGAAGGAAGCGGGCGTATTCCGTGAGGTACCAGAAGCTCCCTGCACCGGCACCGACGAGGTAGACTTTTCCTGTCACCTTCATCCCCTCAACGCTTCCACAAGAGACCGGATTACGGTCTCGCTCTCTGAGATCGGTCCTTCTCGGAATCCTTTGTTCTCGCCAATCATACCGACAAATCGAAACCATTCTCCTCTGACCTCGGCCCAGGCACCAATGGCCTTTCGGCATCCCCCTCCTGATAGGGCAAGGAACATTCGTTCGAGGGAAACGGCGCGTGCTGTTTCCAGGTCGTGGAGAGGACGAAGCCTCTCTTCCCAACCTTCACCAGAGCGGGCCTCGCAGGCGAGTGCTCCCTGTCCTGGTGCAGGGACGAAATCCCAGGGGTCGAACACCTCTGTTGCCTTTTCCATAAGGCCGAGCCGGATGAGCCCTGCATAGGCCAGAACGACGGCATCGATTTCTCCTTTTTCCACCTTGGCCAGGCGGGTGGTGACGTTTCCCCGAAGAGGCACGATGCAGAGGTCCTTTCGCTGGGCGAGTATCTGTACCACCCGGCGGGGGCTTCCTGTGCCGATAGTGCTTCCTGAGGGGAGATCACGGAGTCTCTTCCCCGATGACGAGACAAGGCACTCCCTTGGGTCTTCCCGTTTGGGAATGGCCGCAATGCAGAGACCTTGAGGGAGTTTCGTTGGCAGGTCCTTGAGGCTGTGAACAGCCAGGTCGATTTCCTTTCGCAAAAGAGCCTCTTCGATTTCTTTCACGAATATTCCCTGTTCCTCGGGAGGCCAATGCTTTCCTGTATCACCCTTCGTGTGCACAATTCGTACATCTACCCGGGTGATTTCGGGAATGCTGTACAAGTGCCTTACGATTTCTTCAGTTTGTCGGAGGGCAAGAGGACTTCCTCGCGTTCCAACTCGAACAACATACTGCATTGCTCCTCAAAGAACCTCCTTATGGACTCTACCGTCTTTCTTGCTGCTTTTTCACGAAGGTATTCAAGATATGGCGCACAAACCTCAGTGTCCCTCAGGAGAGCGTTTCCTTCAGTGAAGATACGTCTCAGGTCATCAAGAACCGTTTGGATAAGAGGATCGGCATCAAGGCCCTTGAGCTTTCGCATAAAACGCGTGACTTCCTCTTCCACCAGGGTTTCAAGAAGGGAGAGCTTTTCGGGAAAGGGCAACGTCTGCTCTCTCGCAAGGCAAAGGAGCTCTTCAAGGAAGTACACCCTTTTCCCAAGGTGCACTACTTCTGGGTCGATATTTCGGGGCACAGCAAGGTCAACGAGGACGTGGGGAAGGCCACAGGGTTTGAGCATGTCCCGGGTTACGGCGTAACGCCTCGTGTTTGCAGCACATACAAGCGCATGAACCTGGGAGAGAACTTCAGGCTTTTCCTCCTCTTCTATGGGGACAAAAGATGGGTTTTGAGGGACGTGCTCTCTGTGGCGGGTGGAGACGAAGATGGTTTGTACCCCCCGTGCAAGGAGCGCCCCGGCAACGGAGCGTCCCAGCATCCCCCAGCCGAAGAGCGCAACACTTTTTCCGCGGAGAGAGGTAAGTTCTTTTTCGAGAACCGTGGCTACAAGCGAACCGAACGATTGAAAGGCGTACTCCCCTGGGAGATAAGCCCTCAGT
>JBDIWL010000049.1:0-2081 GCA_039638315.1 Candidatus Caldatribacterium thermophilum
CACAAAGCTTGCAAAAGTCAAATCTTCACCCTCGTTGAGAGCGATGCACAGGATATCCCGAAGTTCTGGGGCAGAGAACTGGGTAACCTTAGAAAGCTCTATCAGGAAATCCCGAAATCTCGGGGCGTGTACCCTGAGCATTTCGTGCTCCCGGGCACACGATAGACCCAGCGCGTTACATGCGCTCTCTATTTTACCCCGCAGCACATCGACAGGTACGACAAAGTACACAACCTTTGGGGTGTTTTCTATCTCCGGAAGCTGCTGGCACCTACCGCACAGGCTTTCCACAACGCTCTCCAAAGACTCCGGCCATTTTTCTCCTATTATAACCCGCATTATCTACTCTCTTGCAAAACTCTCTGTGGTGCACTAAAAATAGCGTAAAGCAAGGCAAAGGGGTAGGAGGGGTTACTACATGACGCCAAGAGATGGTGAGGACGTTTTGCTTCCCCAGCCATTTCGAGCCCGGGCGCTCTTCCCAGAGTACCAGGTCCAGTTCTACGAGACCATAGCCGTGCCAGAGAGCCTCCTTGAGGAACTCACCCTTGAGGAACCCCCACCTCAGGTTGTAAGGTCTGTGGCCCAGTGGCGAGTCGATTTCCCCATACGACCCCCAAGGTATATCCTTGAAGATGCCACACGTCAGGTACTCACCATCGTTGAGAAAATCCTTCTTCGGGGAAGACTGACGCTTCTTTCTCCACGCCTTGAAAACGCCCTTGAAAAGCTTTTCCGTCCCAGAAGGTCCCTACAGGAAGCTTTTCTTGCCCTCTCCCGCGTACCGTTTTGTCCAAAGCACCAGAACAGTCCTTTCCTGGCAAGCGACTTAGCGGCAGTCTTTTACCGGGAAATAGCACCGCAAATCTTTGGGAGCAACTTTCGCCGGTACGTTATTCCCCAGGTTGAGCTGACAAGCCTTGTCCCTGTTGCAGACGTTGCCGACCAGCAAGTAGACTTTGTCCTGTTTCACCCTGAACGGGCAGGCGTTGTAGTGGACATCGAGAAATCCGGCCCCTCTAACCCTGAGAAAAGGGACGCCCTCCTCAGGGACCACGGATACACGGTCTTTCACATCCCCCAGAGGGAAATACAAGCCCGCAAAGGACCAAAGTTATCGGAACTCTTCGCGCACTTCGGAGAAAAGGAAAGGCCGGAGGAAGTGGATGAGAGCGTTCGGTGCCTCATGGCTTTTCGAATAGCTCAGAGGATGCAGATTGCCCTTTGCCAGGCGCTCCTTTGGGGTTTCCTTGACCCTTACAATCCTTCCTCCTGGAACATCCTCACGGATCTCCACGAAACCGGCCTCTTCAGTGAAGACGAAGCCCGCTCCATCGGTGAAAGTTCCATTTACGATTTCGTCGAACTCTTCAAAAGAGTCGCCACGCTTTACGACCTCCCCGTTGTCTCCGGGGAGCCACTGCTGCACCTTGTTCCGGGAGACGAGGTCGTACAGGAGGATACATGTGGTATCTCCTTTGCCCAGGCTATAGATTCGCAGATTCCCACCTTCTTCATTCAGGATTGCTACGTTCCTTTTCCACTCGCCCATGTGTCGTCGCCGACGGGAAACTTCCTCCTCCCCATGAGGAAACCAGAGCGGGAAGAACTCGAGTACTTCCTCTCCTATATTTTCCGCAAGCCTTCCTTCCGGGAGGGTCAGTACGAGGGGATAACACGGGTCCTTGAGGGGAAAGATGTGCTCCTCCTCTTACCTACGGGAGCCGGAAAATCTCTGGTATACCAACTCAGTTCCTTTCTCCTCCCTGGAGTCACAATAGTCATCGACCCGATTATCTCCCTCATGGAGGACCAAATAGACAATCTGAGTCTCATGGGTATTGACCGCTGCATAGCCATAACGAGTCAGATTGAAACTCCTGAAAAGCGTCAGAAAATTCTCGACCTCGTTGCCCAAGGCGAGTACCTCTTTGTTTTCATAGCCCCAGAGCGTTTCCAGACCGTCGAGTTTCGCGAAGCTTTACGTTCCCTCACCGTGCATACCCCCGTTGCCCTCATTGTGGTCGACGAAGCCCACTGTGTCTCCGAATGGGGACACGATTTCCGAACCGCGTACCTGA
>JBDIWL010000049.1:2091-8065 GCA_039638315.1 Candidatus Caldatribacterium thermophilum
AGAACGAGCAGGGAGTATTGCCGCTCAGGGAACCGTGTTCCTCCTCTTGTGGCCCTCACCGGAACAGCTTCCCGCGCCGTTCTCAAGGATATTCAGAGGGAACTGCGCATCGATACCCTCGATGCCGTAATTACCCCAAAGACCTTCGACCGTCCTGAGCTCCGCTTTGCGGTGCTCCACGTTCCCTCGCAGGAGAAAATGGCTGTTCTTGAGGGGTATCTCAGCAAGAAACTCCCCACGCTCTTTG
This sequence comes from Candidatus Caldatribacterium thermophilum, assembly GCA_039638315.1. GTDB lineage: Bacteria > Atribacterota > Atribacteria > Atribacterales > Caldatribacteriaceae > Caldatribacterium > Caldatribacterium thermophilum. The sequence goes on from JBDIWL010000049.1 coordinate 2,339, forward strand.
GTCTTACCCCTGCAACGTTCTACCAGGCCCGCGGTAAAGGCACGTACGCTGGACTCGTGTTCTGCCCCCATGTGAATGGTCCACTTGGTGTGCAACAAGTTGCTCGAGAGATTCGCAACGCTCTCCGCATCCCCCTCGATACCTATAGCGGCAAGGAGCCAAAGAGGGTCGATCCCAGGGTGTGGCGCCTCCACAAGAAAAGAGCCACCAGGGCTTTCAAAAGGAACCGCATACCCCTTCTCGTGTGTACCAAAGCCTTTGGCATGGGCATCGACAAGCCAAATATCCGCTACACGGTGCACCTTGGTGTCCCTCCTTCTATCGAGGCCTTCTACCAGGAAGCAGGACGCGCTGGAAGGGACCGCAATCCGGCGTACTGTACCATTATTGTCTCCATTGACGACATGAGGCGAGCAGAGCGCCTCCTTGACCCAAACACAAGCGTCGAGGAAATTGACCGGATAGTGCGCGAAACTGGCTGGAACGGAGATGACGTCACCCATACCCTCTACTTTCACGCGAGGTCCTTCCGGGGTATCGCCGAGGAGAAAAGGAATGTTGCGATTGTCCTTTCTAAAATACCCGACCTCGAACGTCCGGGGTCCTTTGTCCTTTCCATACCTGAGGAGATTGCTCTTTCTTGCACAAAGGAAGAGGATCGCGAGCCTCGCGAAGTCGTCGAAAAAGCCATTTACCGCCTACTCCTTGTCGGCGTTCTCTCAGACTACACTATCGACTACGCCACAAAAACCTTTACGCTCCATATCTCTGGGGCAACGAAAGAAGAGATCGTTGAGGCCTACGGGAAGTACGTTGCAGGGTACCTGACAAGTCGTCGGAGCGTGGAGATGGAAAAGCTCTCCCGGTATCTCCACCTCGGGTACCGGGATTTCGTGCTCCAGGCTGTAGAACTCCTCCTCCATTTCCTCTACGACGTGATAGAAAAAGGTCGGCGGAGGGCGTTCTACGAGATGCTCCTTGCCTGCCGGGATGCTCGAAGTGACCAGGACATTCGTCAGCGTATCCTCCGGTACCTGGAAACCACTTGGTACTCTGAAGCTCTTGAGGAACTCGTGCGAGATGAAAGTGGTGGCCTTGTCCGCTCCATGGATATCTTCGACTCCCTGAACTCTCTCCAAGAAATCGCTGAACTCCGGGGACAGGTCTCCCGGTACCTTGAGAGTTACCCGGACCATCCTGCGCTTCTCATGCTTCGGTCCCTCACCGAGGCTTTTGCAAGCGATGGAGATGATGCTATCGCCTGGCAGAACTTCAAAGCCGCCATTGTCTCTGCAAAGGAAAACTACCAAACCTCTGAGAACGCGCTCCTTGAGTTTGCTATCTGGGCCACCATGCGGGTTTTCACCTGCAATCCGGAACTTGCTCGCCGATTTGTCCGTGAACTGGCCGCTTCCCGAGACCGGCACTACCTGAGGTCCCTTCTGATGAGGCTTCCCGCCTCCCTCGCCGATGAGGTGGCATGGATACTCCTTGGTAAGCTCGGCACAGAGTGCCTTGCCCTTTTGCAGCATGCGGTCATCGCAGAATAAGGAGGTCACTGGCCATGGACAAAGCGGTACAGAGGTTTCTCGCGGTGGAAGAACAGGCAAACGCGCTTGTTGAGGCGCTACGCAGGCTCTACGAGGAAGCAAATGCACACCAAGCTGCCACCCAAGAACTCCGCAGGGTACACGAAGGACTCGTGCACCTTATCGCCACTTTGCAGGACCTTGTAACGAAAAATCAGGATGCTTTAAAGCTCTTCCAGGAAATACGGGCTCAGGACATCGTAGAGAAGCTCCTGGCTATAGAAAAGGACATCGAAAGCAGTACGTCCTCCCTTGGAGAGCTGCGCACCGTGGTCCTCCAGAAAACGGAGGAACTTTCTCAGGACGTTGCAATGGTTGAGGACCTTCTTGCCATAAGACTTGAGGAAGTTTTCTCGAAACTCCAGAGCACAGTTGACTCCTGCAGCAAGGGCATAGAACGGGTTGATACAAGGGTAACGCGCGAGTCCATGAAGATGCATGAAACGCTGATGAGGATGCAGAACCTTCTCCTTCTCGCCCTGGGAATAGCTTTTGTGGCCGCGATTGTGGGAATTATTGGCATTTTCCGGTAGGAGGTGCACCATGGAAGACGTTCTCCAGATTATCAGGTCCCGAAGAAGCGTAAGAAGGTATGAGGAAAAGGAAGTCCCGAAGGAAATCCTTGAGACGCTCATCGATTGCGGCAGGCTCGCACCCTCGGGATACAACAGGCAGCCCTGGGTATTTGTGGTGGTCACGGATAAGGAGAGGAAAAACGCCCTCGCTGCCCTTTGCCAGTGGGGGAAGTTCCTGAAGGAAGCAGGAGCAGCGATTCTCATCTTTTACGAAAAAGACGCAGAAACAGGTCTTGAAGACGCCTGCGCTGCGGCAGAAAACATCATTATTGCCGCCTGGGCGTATGGTCTTGGAACCTGCTGGGTGAATTCGCACCGGAAAGCCCATTCTGAAGCCGTGAAACGCCTCGTGCACTGCCCGGAAAACTTCGAACTCGCCGTCATTCTCGCCGTCGGTTACCCCAGGGAAGTACCCAGGGCACCGTGGAAAAAGGAACTTGCTGAGGTTCTTCGCTGGGAAACTTTCTCAGGAGCTTAGGGACGCAAAAGCAACAAAAAGAACTGCAAAGCACGCTGCAAGAATAAAGGGAGCTAAGGTCGAGAGCATATCCCTTTTTGAGGGCTGAAACCTCCGAAGCAGGAGTGCATTGGCTACGACCGATACAGAGCTCAGCGCCATGGCAAGACCAGCAAGCTCTGGCCGGAGCACAAATCCCCAAGAGGCAAAAACCCGAGCAGCCATAGGAATGCCGAGGATATTGTAAAAGAGGGCAAAAAAGAGGTTCTGCCTGATTTTCCCAAAGGTCGCCCGGGAAAGAACGAGGGCCAAAGCCACATCCTTTGGGTCCCCACGGGAAAGGACGATATCCCCTGCCTCAAGGGCAATATCCGAGCCCTGACCCATGGCAATGCCAAGGTCTGCCTGGGCAAGAGCTGGAGCATCGTTCACCCCATCGCCCACAAAGGCAACCTTTTTCCCATTTCTCTGGAATTCTTGCACAAGGGCGACTTTCACCTCTGGTAGGACTTCAGCGAAGACCGTTTCAATACCAACTTTCCGTGCCACCGCCTGAGCGACACGGCGAGCATCCCCCGAAACCAGAGCAACCTCAAGACCAAGTTCCTTCAGGGCCTGCACGCCCTCTTTTGCCGTTTCCTTCAAGGGGTCAGCAACCGCAAAAAGCCCAAGGAAGGTCTTTTCTGCCCCAAGAGCCACAACCGTTTTCCCCTCATCCTCAAGATAGGCAATCCGCTCCACGTAAGGCTCAAGAGAGGCTCCAAGGACCTCTTCCACAAAACGGGGATTCCCCAGAACGTACCGGACACCATCAATCACTCCGGCGATTCCCTTTCCTGGAACGACAGAAAAATCGCTAACTTCACGAAGGGCAAGCGACTCTTCCTTGACCTTCCCCAGAAAGGCCGAAGCCAGAGGATGCTCTGAACGAACCTCAAGAGAAGCAGCAAGAACAAGGAGTTCCTTCTCGGTTCTGGAGAAGGCAATGATATCAGTCACCACAGGTTTTCCCCGGGTAAGAGTGCCGGTTTTGTCGAAAATCACGGTGGTGATGCCTTGTGCCCGCTCCAGAACTTCCCCACCTTTTACCAGGATACCAAGCTCTGCACCCTTCCCAAGCCCCGCAAGGAGAGCCAAAGGAGTAGCAAGACCAAGAGCGCACGGACAGGCAATGACCACAACCGAGGTCATGGCCATGAGCGCAAAGGACACAGGAGTCCGCACAACAAAGTACCACACAACAAAGGTCAAAAAAGCTATGGAGAGCACCACTGGGACAAAAACACCAGCCACACGGTCGGCAAAGTCCTGAATGGGCGCTTTCCTGCTTTCTGCCTCTTCCACAAGGCGAATAATACGGGAAAGAACGGTGTCTTTTCCCACCCGTCGAGCCACAAAGGTAAAGCTTCCCACCTGATTCACCGTTCCCCCAATGACTGTATCGCCAGGACCCTTTTCCACCGGGATACTCTCTCCAGTAAGGAGTGACTCGTCAACTGAGGCATAACCTTCAAGAACCTCCCCATCAACAGGTATCGCCTCTCCTGGACGGACAAGAATAACATCACCCGCCGCAACCTCAGAAAGGGGGACATCCACAAAGGTACCATCCCTCCGGACATGGGCTATCCTGGGAGCAAGAGAAAGCAGTCGTTCAATAGCTCGAGAGGTGCGCCTTTTGGTCTCCGCCTCAAGCCACTTCCCGAGGAGTACGAAGGTGATAAGCAGTGCTGAGGTCTCAAAGTAGAGATGTGGCGATGCCTCCCCGTGATGGAACAGGGGTGTTCCAGAAGAGACAATGTACAGGAGGTAGAGTACGAGGCTGTACCCATAGGCTACCGATGTGCCAATAGCAATGAGGCTATCCATGCCAAGGAGGCGACGCCGAAACTGTACGATACACCCCCGATAGAAGGGCATGCCAAGGATGAACTGCACCGGGGTCGCAGAAAGGAACGACACAAGACCCATGAAAGGATGGAGATGCCCCCGTATAGACACACCGGGGATAAAATCGAAAATCATGAAGACAAGAAGAGGCGCGCTCAACACCAGGGCGAGGAAAAACCGCTTCCGAGCAAGGGCAACAGCTTTTTCCTTTTCCTCCTCAAGGGACGCCCGGTACCCTATGCTATCCACGACTTTGATGAGGTCCTTCACCGTGACCACATCGGGGTCAAAGGCAACCCATGCTTTTTCAACAGCAAAGCTCACCTTTGCGTCCTTTACCCCCGGGACTTTGGCCAGCTCCCGCTCAATGAGAAGAGCACAGGACGCACAGTGCATACCTGAAATCTGCAGGGTCACCTGGCTATCCCCAGAGGCGTTTTGAGGTCCTGCCCTTCCCCCGGGTACTCTGGGGCCTTCTTCGACCTCTTCCTCGCTCTCCACCTGAGCCTGGTACCCAAGACGTTCTATCTTTTCGACAAAATCGCGAGATTGTGCCTTCTCTGCGTCAAAGAGAACCACTCCTTTCCCCTCGGGGAAACGCACCCGGGCTTCTCTAACCCCCCGCATACCTGAGAGTTCTCCCTCAATGAGCCTCGCGCAACTTGAACAGTGCATGCCTTCTATGCGAAGTTCCAAACGGCGCATAGCTTACACCTCATTTCTTAGAAAAACCATAGTTTTAGTAAAGTATATCACAGATTGCAAGGGCGGTCAAAGAGGGAATGAAGGCAGGTAACGCTCTGGAGAAAGTGAGTCCCACAGGGACGGCAAGTCTTGATATCCTTACCGTCCCTGCCTGCAACGCTATCTCCGTCCCCACTGATTCCCAGTGCCATCCTGGGGACCACTCTGGTGCTTGTTTCCCTCACTCCTCCACTGGTTCCCGGTACCATCCTGGGGACCACTCTGGTGGCGGTTCCCCTCATCCCCAGAGTCCTGAAGAGTCACCCGGTTCCTATTCTCGTATCGATTGCCTTCCTTCGGACCAGGGGTACCACTCCAAATGGGATTTCCATTAGAGTCACGGAGTGTCAGCGTTACGACGTTACCATTGTGCTCCCCGCTAATACGGTATGCAACGACTCTTCGAGCTTCAATCTCTTCACCGGTCACGGTGACAAAATCCCCAGACGCAAAGGGAAAATCCTCTACCGGA
>JBDIWL010000050.1:0-8017 GCA_039638315.1 Candidatus Caldatribacterium thermophilum
TGCAAGACCTCCTTCAACTTCTTGAAGTACTGTGAACGAAACTCTGGTCTATCTACAAAAGTCAACTCTTTTGAGATTGACTTTCCCGTTCTTCCTGCTATACTGTACGCCAAAAAGCAATGGTTGCTTGAAGCAAGGGCGCTTGAGGAAAAACCTCAAGCGCCCTTGCTTTTTGGAGGTGGACACATGGAGCCCTTTCTTGAAGAGGTACGTCTTATACTTTCTCGGATGCTTGCAGGGGATTTTACGACTCCAGTTATGTCGGTGGCTTCGGACGACTCTTGTAGGGAAATAGTGGAACTTCTTGAGAAGACGCGGGAAATGTTTTTGCGGTTTGAAAAAGATCTTGGGGCTACCGTGGCGCAGATTGCTTCAGTTGTTGCGGAAGTGCAGCGCATTGTTACCCAGACTCAGAGAATTTTTGAGGATTCTGCTAAGCTTGAGGAACTGACTGCTTTTCTTGATTCGGCCTTCGACAAACTCTCAAGCACCATTCAGGCGGGGGAAAGGGGGATCATAGAAATTGACGTTGCCTTTTCCTCTTTTGAACATCTCTTTCGCTCTATAGAAGAGCTTGCTCAAGGTGTGCAGGGGTACCTTGAGAAAATCGAGCACACCCTTGAGGGAATCGGCAGCGTCTTCCGCCGTGTTCATGACATTGCCGACCATACGCGTCTTGTGGCCATCAACGCCTCCATTGAGGCAGCAAGGGCTGGGGTGTATGGCCAGGCTTTCTCGGCAGTAGCTCGAGCCATTCGGGATCTTGCTGAAAAGAGTGCGCAAATTGCCGTGGATACTTCACAGACTGTGTCCTCTTTCCAGGAGGATATACGCACCATGCTTCTTGAGATGGTACGGAGTCACAAAGAAATCTCCGTTACGATGCAACGTGCGTACTCTGGAGTTATGAAGGGACTTGGGAAACAGAGGAGCTATATGGAAGACGTACTCAATGAGATTCGCACTATGCATGTGGAACTTCGGCACTGTCTTTCTGAAATTCGTGCTTCCTTCAAGCAATGGGAGGAAGCTATTTCCGCTCTTCGCAGGGCAGCGAATCTCCTTGAGAAAGTCGAAGCAATGACCCAATCCTCCCTTGTACTTCAGGGGAATCTTGCTTCATTCCGCCTTGGGAACGAGGAGGTCTTGTGGCTTATAGAGGAGTTGCAGAATCTTGCACGTTCTCCTGAAATTCGAAACCTCGATGCCGATTTGCATTACCATGTTCTGCGCCAGTTCCTTGAGGCACATCCCTCTCTTGAGGCAATATACACCACCCGAAAGGATGGAACGTTTATCGCCAGTATTCCTCCCGCGGGTCTTGCAAATGCCAAGATACGACCTTGGTGGCAAGAAGCCATGAAGGGCCAGGCGTACGTCTCTGAAGTCTATGTGTCTGCCATCACCAGGGAACCTTGTGTGACCGTATCAGTGCCAATCCCTGGGATGCACGGGGAGTTCTTGGGAGTCCTGGGGGCGGATATTAGCCTTGGGAGGAAGGTGACATGGAATGAAGAGGATTCTCGTAGTGCAACACGTTGCCCTTGAGGGTCCAGGTTTACTTTCCGGAGCTTTGCAGCAATGGGGATGGGAGCTGGATCTTCGGATTATGGAGGTGCCAGGTACAGAGTTGCCTGAGTCGCTTGAAGGATATAGAGCTCTCCTTATTCTTGGTGGTCCCATGGGGGCCTATGAAGAAGACCGGTATCCATACCTCTTGAGGGTAGAAGAGCTCATCCGGGAGGGTGTAGAAAAAGCCATACCGATTTTGGGCGTTTGCCTTGGAGGACAGCTTATTGCTCGAGCTCTTCAGGCTGAGGTGAAACCCAATGCGGCTCGGGAGATTGGGTGGTACCCTATTTTTCTAACCCCCCCTGGAAAAGCTTCTCCGCTTTTTGCCGGTTTTCCTGATACCTTTTTCGTTTTTCAGTGGCATGGGGATACTTTTGAGCTTCCTCAAGGAGCAGTACTTCTTGCTACTGGGGAAACTTGCCGAAATCAGGCTTTTCTCTATAGGGAATGCGCCCTTGCGCTGCAGTTTCACCCTGAGGTTACTCCCGATATGATTTTCTCTTGGACTAAGGCTTATGCTGCGGAGCTTCTTGAATTTGGGGGTCCTGAATTTTTGGCACAAGTTGAGGAAGAGACGCAGAGCTGGTGGCAAGAGGGTCAGACAGTCCGTGAGGCGTTTCTGCGGAATCTCTGTCTCTTCCTTGAGAGAGGTGCATGAGAGTGCGTATTGCCCTTGTTCAGTGTAACCCTACCGTGGGGGACATTAGCGGTAACGTGGCGAAAATTCTTGAGGGTGCTTCTTGGGCGCAGAAGCAAGGTGCACATCTTGTCGTATTTCCTGAACTTTCCCTTGTAGGGTATCCTCCAAGGGATCTCCTGTACCGGGAAGACATGCTGCAAGCAGTAGAGCGGACACTTTTTGAGGTTATTGCTCCAGCAAGCCGCGGCATCGGGATTCTCATAGGGGCTCCTGTTCGTTGTGATGGGGGAATGTGGAATGCTGCCCTTCTCTTTTACGAGGGGAGGCTTGTCGCGCAACAGGCAAAGAGCCTTTTACCCAATTACGATGTGTTTGATGAAGTCCGGTACTTCAAGCCTGCTTCAGAGAGAAAGGTTGTCCCCTTTGGGAAAGAAATGCTTGGTATTACCATCTGTGAAGACATTTGGAACGACAAGGATTACTGGCAAAGACGATTGTATGACCTTGACCCTCTTGCAGAGCTTGCTGCGCAGAAAGCCACACTTTTCCTTAACCTCTCCGCCTCTCCGTATTACTACGGCAAAAAGCGCCTCAGAGCCGACATGCTTTCTTACCTTGCCCGCAAGTATGCCTGCCCTTTGGCCTATGTGAATCAGGTTGGTGGGAATGATGAGCTGATTTTTGACGGCTCAAGTCTTTTCCTCGATTCCTGGGGGAATATCGTTTGGGAAGGAAAGTCCTTTGACGAGGACCGCATTGTTCTTGATACCGACAGTCTCCCTGCTGGGAAGAGTCCTGCCTCTCTCAGTGAGAGTATTGAGGACGTATACAGAGCGCTCTGTCTTGGCATTCGGGATTACTTTCGGAAAACAGGTTTTACGAGAGCCGTTGTAGGACTCAGTGGGGGTATCGACTCTTCTGTAGTGGCTGTTTTAGCCTGTGCAGCGCTGGGAGCGGAGAATGTTCTCGGCGTAGGCATGCCCTCTCGGTACTCTTCTCAAGAAAGCCTCAGGGATGCAGAGGAGCTGGCGAAGAATCTCGGTATCAGTTGGCGTGTAATCCCCATTGAGGATATTTTTGCCGCATACCTTAAGGTTCTCAATCCGCAGGGAACACCTCTTGTCGACCTTGCCGAGGAAAATCTCCAGGCTCGTATCCGGGGCAACATTCTCATGTTTTTGTCAAACCGAGAAGGGTATCTCGTTTTAAGTACGGGGAATAAATCGGAGCTTGCTATGGGGTACTGCACACTGTATGGGGATATGTCTGGTGGGCTTGATGTTCTTGCCGATGTGCCCAAAACCATGGTGTACGAGCTTGCGGAGTACATAAATAGCAAGATGCACGGCGTCATCCCTCAGAACGTTTTACGTAAAGCTCCCTCTGCAGAGCTCAGGCCCAACCAGCGTGATGAAGACTCTCTTCCGCCTTATAGGGTGCTCGATCCTATCCTTCGTGCTTACATCGAAGGGAATCTTTCACCACAGGATATTGTTTCTCTGGGATTCCCGAAAGCAACTGTTGCGGAAGTTATAAGACGTATCGATGCTGCCGAGTACAAGCGTCGTCAGGCAGCGCCAGGGCTAAAAGTTACTACCAAGGCTTTCGGTGTGGGACGGCGGATGCCTGTTGCCTGGAAGAAGGGCTGGGATTGAGCTAAGAAATTCCACCCCTTGACAAAGCGCAAACCTTTCTATACAATAGCATTTGCCGCTGACGGCAAGGGACAAGGACGTTCTGCGAGAGAACGTCCTTTTTGTGTTTGCAACGAGGCGTTTTACCCCAAAGAAGGGGTAGAACGCCTTTTCTTTTTCTCGAAAGGAGGATTGCACCATGCCTTGTTCTTGCCAGACACAAGAGGACGTCCTGCGGTTTTGTAAAGAAAATCGGGTGAAGTTTATCCGTTTGTGGTTTACCGATGTTCTGGGAAACCTCAAAAGCTTTGCCATTCCCTTTGAGGAACTTGAAACCGCTCTTTATGAAGGGATGGGTTTTGACGGATCCTCTATCAAGGGTTTTGCCCGTATCGATGAGAGCGACATGGTTGCCCTGCCCGACCCCAAGACCTTTCAGCTCCTTCCCTGGCGTTCTGGAGAAGAGAAAGTGGGACGAATGTTTTGCGACATCCTCAACCCCGATGGGACACCCTTTGAGGGGGATCCAAGGTACGTCTTGAAGAAGAACCTCGAGAAGCTTGCTCAGAAAGGGTACACGTATTATGTTGGTCCGGAACTTGAGTACTTTTACTTCAAGAGTGACAAGGAGCCGATTCCCCTTGACAAGGGTGGGTATTTTGACCTGACAACTCTTGACGCAGCATCGGACCTTCGACGGGATACCATCCGTACCCTTGAAGAAATGGGGATAAGAGTCGAGTACAGCCACCATGAAGTTGCCTTTTCACAGCATGAAATCGACCTTCGTTACGCTGATGCGCTCACTATGGCAGACAACGTTATGACGTACCGAATTGTGGTGAAAGAAATCGCCCAGAAGTACGGAGTGTACGCAACGTTTATGCCTAAACCCATTGCAGGAATCAATGGCTCTGGAATGCACACGCACCAGTCTCTTTTCCGTGGTGACACGAACGCCTTTTTCGACGCCAACGATCCGTATTTCCTCTCGGACGTGGCTAAAAAGTACATTGCAGGAATTTTGCGCCATGCACGGGAAATTGCCCTGGTCACAAATCAATGGGTGAATTCTTACAAGCGTCTCGTACCAGGATACGAAGCGCCAGTGTACATCTGCTGGGCACGACGAAACCGTTCAGCCCTTGTCCGGGTTCCCATGTACAAGCCTGGGAAGGAGAAAGCAACCCGCATTGAAGTTCGAAACCCTGATCCAGCCTGTAACCCGTATCTTGCCTTTTCGGTTATGCTCGCTGCTGGTATGGCTGGAATTGAGGGGAACTACGAGCTTCCCGAGCCTATAGAGCGGGACGTGTACCATATGAGCCCTGAAGAACGGAAATCCCTGGGTATTGAATCTCTTCCCGGGAGCCTCAAGGAAGCGATTGATCTTGCTCTTGAGAGCGAACTTCTCCGAAAAACCCTTGGAGAGCATGTTTTTTCCTACCTCATTGAGAGCAAAATGGCCGAATGGGATGAGTACCGCACGGTGGTGCACCCATACGAGATTGAGCGGTACTTACCCATACTTTGAGGGGGATATCCATGGAGAGGATGTGGCGAATTCCTTCAGGATGTGCCGTTTTTGGTCTTCTCAATCAAGATGGACGCCGTATTTCGGGGGAAACGATCGTACGAGCTATTGCGGTTATGCACGAACGGTCCAATGGCCTTGGGGGAGGGTTTGTCGGCTACGGTATTTATCCCGATTTTGCTGAACTCTATGCCTTCCATGTTCTTTACGACGATCCCCACCGTCGCACCGAGCTCGAAGAGTGCTTGAAGAAGCATTTTGTCTTAGAGGCGAAAGAGGTATTGCCTGTGAGAAAGACCAAGGCCATCCCCGCCCATCCTCTTTTTGTTCGGTATTTTTTAAGGCCACGTGGGGTCTGGGAGGACGAAGAGGACAGGGTTGTCCGGATAGTGATGGATATTAATGCTCATTTCCCCGGGGCCTATATTATCTCAAGCGGCAAGAATATGGGAATTTTTAAAGGGGTTGGATACCCGGAGGACATTGGGGAGTTGTTCCGTCTTGAGGAGTACGAGGGGTACTGCTGGATTGCTCATGGGCGTTTCCCCACCAATACACCGGGGTGGTGGGGTGGCGCCCATCCCTTTGGGCTCCTCTCCTTTGCGGTTGTCCACAATGGTGAGATTTCTTCATATGGCATCAATCGAAGGTATCTTGAGAATTTTGGGTACTACTGTACGCTCCAGACGGATACGGAAGTCATTGTGTATCTTGTCGACCTTCTGGTGCGCAAGCACCGTATTCCAGTGGAGTGGCTCGGAGCCATCTTTGCCAGTCCCTTCTGGGAGCATATCGATGCTTTCGAGGAACCTCGGCGAACGTTTTTCCGGGCCCTGCGCGTAACTTACGGTGGGGCGCTTTTGAATGGTCCCTTCAGCATTATTGTGGGTTTTCCAGGGGGAATGTTTGGAATGGTGGATCGGATTAAGCTCCGCCCGATGGTAGCTGCGTGGAAGAAGGAGACGCTGTACCTTTCCAGTGAAGAGTCGGCTATTCGTGCAATAGAGCCAGACCCCGATAGGGTGGTGGCTCTCCGGGCAGGAGAAGTTATCGTTGGTCGAGTGGGAGAGAAGGTTGTCTATGGCCAAGAGCTTGCTGTTTCCAGAGTTTAAAATCCTGCGGGACGAGAACCGGTGTATTCGTTGCTTGGTCTGCGTGCGTCAATGTGCTAATGATGCCCATGTTTTCGATGAAGAGGATAATGTTGTTCTGAGTGATGAGGCAAATTGCGTAGGTTGCCAGCGATGCGTTACGCTTTGCCCCACGCAGGCTATTGATGTGGTGCGTCGTGAGCCTGGCTTTCGGGCCAATGCGAACTGGACCATTGCCCATATTCGTAATCTTTACAAACAAGCCGAGACAGGCGGTGTGCTCTTGACCGGGATGGGATGTGACCTCCCATACCGTATCTACTGGGATCATCTCGTACTCAACGCAAGCCAGGTTACGAATCCCTCGATCGATCCTCTCCGGGAGCCCATTGAATTGCGGACATTTTTGGGGAGAAAGGAAGCGTGCCTTGATATAGACTGGAGCAGCGATTTTCCTGTTCTTCGAACGGTTCTTGCTCCACAACTTGAGATTCAGGTTCCAGTCCTCTTTTCTGCCATGTCGTACGGCTCCATCAGTTACAACGCTTTCCGAGCCCTTGCTGAAGCTGCCCGCGAGGCTGGGACTTTTTGCAACAGCGGAGAAGGAGGATTACACCCAGACTTTTACCCTTTGGGGAAGAATATCATTGTACAGGTGGCCTCAGGGCGGTTTGGTGTTCATTCTGAGTACCTTAGGGTTGCCGCAGCAATCGAGATTAAAATTGGCCAGGGAGCAAAACCTGGCATTGGGGGTCATCTTCCTGGGGAAAAGGTAACCTCCGAAATCTCTCGCACCCGTCGCATTCCGATCGGGAGTGACGCTATTTCCCCGGCCCCACATCACGATATTTACTCCATTGAAGACCTGGAACGGCTTGTATTTGCCTTAAAGGAAGCAACAGGCTATGAGAAGCCAGTGTTTGTCAAGATTGCCGCAGTACATAATGTGGCTGCTATTGCCTCAGGATGCGTGCGTGCTGGAGCGGATGCGGTTGTCATCGACGGTATTCGGGGGGGGACGGGTGCAGCTCCTCAGGTTATTCGGGATAACGTCGGTATTCCTATAGAGCTTGCTCTTGCCCAAGTTGATGAACGCCTGCGAAAAGAGGGTATTCGCCATAGGGCTTCGGTTATTATCGCTGGTGGTATCCGCTCAAGTGCCGATGTTATAAAAGCCATCGCTCTTGGGGCGGATGCGGTGTACATTGGTACAGCGGCTCTTGTAGCTTTAGGGTGTCATCTGTGCCAGAAGTGCTACACCGGAAAGTGCAATTGGGGAATTGCTACTCAGGACCCGTATCTCACCAAGCGTCTGAATCCCAATATTGGTAAGAGGAGGCTTCTCAATCTCCTCCGAGCTTGGGCCCTTGAGATTAAAGAGATGCTTGGAGGGATGGGGATCAATGCCCTTGAGAGCTTACGGGGCAATCGAGAGCACCTTCGAGCTATTGGGCTCACCGCGGAAGAAATGCGGCTCCTTGGGGTGAAGCCTGCGGGAGAGGGATGGTAAGAATGCCCAAGAGAATACGTATTCACGAGGAGTTTT
>JBDIWL010000051.1:0-7924 GCA_039638315.1 Candidatus Caldatribacterium thermophilum
AATGACGCCATCCCGGTCAGAATGGAAATGGATAACTCTTCGCCCTCGCGTCTCCCGGCGGAGGATGGTCGTTGGTCCCTCCTGGTACCCGTGGAGCACCACATCCCGTATCTGGGGCGTAAAGGGGGCACGGACAATATAGGTCGGCGTACGCCCAAGGAGATTTGTGGCGTTCTTGGCTTCAAGGAAAAAGAGGTACCCTTCGAACTCCTCAACGGGTAAAACGAAACGCCCCTCTCTTCCCATTGCTGGACCATCTTTCTGGAAGACAGGAAGCCGAAATGAGCGAATGTAGAGCGTGGCTTCTACATCTTCCCGTGCTTTCCAGAGAATGACAAGGTAGTGCCCATCTTCCCCAAAGAAGTATTCAACCTTTTCAAAGAGACGCAAAGGATCAAGAGAAGCGGCACTCTCTCTTTTGGCGACTTCCTTCCAGGGAGAAAACTGGAGGAGGCTCTTCCCCTTTCGCCAGAGCCGCAGAAGGTCCTCTCTCCACGAGCGCAGTGTCGCCTCACCAGGAGCATCCTCTGACTTTCCCGAAAGTACAAGGGCTCGCTTTTTCAGGATAGCCGCAAGGGTGCTCTCATCTCCTATGGTCCCCACTTCGTGGTGCTTCTCTTCTCCCACCTCGGCAAACCCCAAAGCCACAAGGTCACCCTCAATGTACACCTCAAGAAAATAGCGCTCCCCAGAGGGTACCCGGGCAACGAATTCCCCATTGTCGTTGGTTGTCGCCTGGGTCACCGGTGTTCCGCTTTCGGCAAGGAGCACAAGAACCTTTGCTCCCGCAATTGGGACAGTCGGTGCCTCTTCATCTTCTGAAGAAGGATACTCCCAGAACCCATCGTGGAAAGGAGCATCAGCAGGAAGCAGAACTGTACCATGCAAGAAGGTCATGCACCGTCACTCCTTTGTTTCTTCATTTCGTACATTCGCTGATCAATCTCCTGGAAAAGTTCAGCAACCGTCTTTTTGCCATCCCAGGCACACACCCCATAGGAGATGCGTACAGGAAAAGGCTCACCCATAACCTGCGCTCCCTTGAGATTTTTGCTCACCCTGTCCATGACCTTGTGGGCATCTTCCTCCTTTGCCCGGGGAAGCACAAGGACGAACTCGTCTCCCCCGTAGCGGGCCACAACGTCACTTGAGCGAAGGCTTTCCTGGAGCATCCGCGCCACCATGCGGAGCACTTCATCCCCGAAAACGTGACCGTAACGATCGTTAATCGCCTTAAAAGCGTCAATATCGAGCATCACCAGGGTCAGAGGGTACCCCTCCCGGCGGGCACGCTCAAGTTCTTTCCGGAGGTACTCTTCAAGGAACCGGCGGTTGTAAACCTCGGTGAGCTGGTCGTACAGGGCAAAACGCAAAAGTACTGCTTCATACCGCTTCCGTTCACCAATATCCCGGAGAGCCAGGAGGAAGAACTTCGCCTGCTCAAGGGGCGTAAGGATAGCTTCAACGTGGAGGAGGTGTCCCGTTAGAGTACGCAGGGTGAGTTCCATCCGTGCGCCATTGTCCCGGAGTATCCACCAGATTTCTTCTCCGATGAACTCAGCAATTCGCCTGCCCACCGTATTTTCCCGCTTCCAGCCGAGAACTTCCTCGACCCGGGTATTCGCCTCAAGAATCCTCCCCTCACCGTCAAGGAAAAAGAGAAAGTCCATGCTCCCGTTGAGGAGGAAAAACCTCTGCTGCCGCTCATGTTCAAAGCGCTCGAGGAACCGCAAAAGGGAGACAAGGAGCGAAAGGACAAGGGGAGGAAAAACCCATCCATACCCTTTCCAGAACACGACAAGATGTGTGTTTGGGGAAACGGGAATGCTTCGAAAACGGACCGCGTTGACTGCTCCCCGCCGGGGAAAGGCATTGGAAGGAAACGTCTGGGGCAATTCTCCAATCGTAAAGATTTGTCCTTCCTTTGCGTACAAAAGTCCCTGGACTCCTGGGATGCACAGGGCGCATCCCAGGAGTCTCCGAACATTCTCTTCCCACCCTCCGTCAAAAGGGAAAAGTCGAATGAGCTCCCGGAGGACTGCATGCTGGGCTTTGCTCTTGCGCACCTGAGAGGCATTCCTCCTCAGAAAGCGATGACCACCCGCTGGAGCCGCACCGTCCGCGTGCCCGAGGGAGTAAGACGGAGCACGTTCGTTCCAGCAACGAAGTCCCGGGATGTAACGATGATACGCTGCTCCATACTTGGCGAAAGAAGGTCTGGTGTTGCCGGAACAGTACCAAGGCTCTTCCCGTTGAGGTTGACCTCAAGACTCCCATCCCCCTGAATCCAGAGGTACACGACTCCTTCCTCAGGAATCGCCCCAGGGTTGAAACGAAACTCCACACTCTCACCCCGGCGCATCTCAAGGAGCGTGACGGCATTCACCGAGAAGTCCGAGGTCATGCGCCCTTTGTAGCTCAACCGGTCCCCATTGTGCTTTGGAGCACCGCTTGAAAAGTCCAGGAAAAAGAGAGTTTCCGAGAGCACGGGACGAACGTATTCAACTGTTAAGGTCACGAAGGTCTCCGAAGGGGCATACTGAGCGCTTCCCGGGAAGCGAGCCACAAGGTCGATATCGGTTGTCTCTCGAACCCGCGGAGCGGTGTAGAAAACCGAGGCCCTTCCAGAGGTATCGGTCACACTTGAGGGAGCGCTGAGCGTCCCTTGAGGAACCTCCCACTCAATAGTCCGTCCTGAGAGGGGATTCCCATCCCGATCCTGGAGACGAGCCACAATGCGCACCCGTTCTCCCGGAGCAAGGACTGTCTTTGCCGGCTCAAGGCTCAAATACGTCTCGACAATGCGCCGCCCAACCTCAACACTGGCACGTGCCGAAGAGGGGGCAAGACGAACATCCCCTGCAAAACGCACCTCCACGGTGATTCTTCCCGAAAAGGAAGGAGCATAGAAGGTATTCCGGGAGATTCCATCAGGACCCGTGAATGTCCGAAGGCTTGCCAGAGAACCATCGCTTGCTGACCAGCGCAGCTCCTGGCCCTCAAGAGGCCGCCCATCGGAGGTCGTAAGCGTTGCAGTGAAAACAAGAGCGCTTGAGGGACCAATCTGCACATCCTGGGGTTCAATGGTGAGTATTGTCCCTTCTGTTCGAGCAGCAACCTGGAAATGGGTCCGGTCGGTAGCGTACTGACCACGGAAAATACGACCTGCCTGGTGCGGAGCCTGAATGAAACGTTCAAGGTCTGCATCAGATACAGGGGTAGGGGTCAGAAGCACCACAAGACGTTCCGTTCCCCCGGGACCAGAAACGGTGCCAGAATACGTCTCACTGATACCAGAACGAATAAAGCGATTCCGCACAAGAACTCGCACATCACCGTTGGGAAGGTAGTCAATGAGGTTCACGTACCCATCACGGGTTGTCCGGTACCGGATGGTTACTGGGTCACCAATGGTGTATGTGGCTCCCTCTCCCCGGTCAACAGAAACCGAAACATCTGCCGAACGAGGGATGGAGATGTAAATCTGGGGATGGAGCGTGAAACGGAGAAGGACTTCCGCGTGGGCGAGACCTCCCACAATGCTCCCCACACAAAGGAGCAGGAAAGCCAGCACAAAACCCCTCCGAAGCATTATCGTCTCCTCCTTTGCCTTTTGTAGCATTATACCATATGGCGAAGCAGCACCCTCACGTGGTCCACGACTACCCCTCCCCCTTCAAGGAGAGCGCAGAGCTTTTCTCGGGCTTCCCCACCGGTGTAGTCATGGTCTTCCCTCAGAGCCTCGGCCAGGACAAAAACCCGCTTTCCCGCCTTCTGGAGAGCAAGGGCAAGGTCAAGGTTTCGCACATTCCCCCGCCCCCAGAAGGTTGGGGCAATGACCACGTATTCCGCTTCCTGCGCAAGGACAAAGGCTTCCCTGAGGGCCTCTTCGCTCAGGGGAGAAAAAGGCTTTTCCCTGACAATGGGAAACCCAAGGCGACTCGCCACCTCCTCATCAGAGTCGAACTTGTTGACCACTCCCACACTCACAGAAAACCCTGCCTCGTAGAGCAAGCGCATAATCGGAGCCCCGGTCCCTCCACCACAGATGAGGTGCACACGCCCACGCTGGCCCCGTACCCGGGGCTTTTGCAGGGGCACAAAAAGGGGGGAGGGCGCAAAGGGATGCACCACTTTCGCAAAGGGTACCCCAAAGAGTTCCTCAAGAGATGCTTCAGAAAGCACCTCGTTCACCTCGCCAAACTGGAGGAGATACCCCATTTTCAAAAGGAGTGCCTTCCCACAGAACTGGGCAACACAGTTCACGTCGTGAAAGACAGCGAATACCGTGATACCCATACGGGTGAGAGCCTGGAGAATCTCAAGAATCTCAAGTTCATGGGCCACGTCGAGGTGACTCGTCGGTTCATCAAGAAGGAGGAGTTCCGGCTTTTGTGCCAGGGCCCGGGCAATGAGTACTCTCTGCCTTTCTCCCCCCGAGAGTTCCCGGAAAGGCTCTTCTGCAAAGGGCAAAGTCGCGGTAACTTCCATAGCCCAGCGTACTGCCTCTTCGTCTTCCTTCGTCTCCCTTCGAAAGCGGGAAAGGTACGGAATGCGTCCCATCATGACGACGTCAAAACAAGGGAGTTCGATGTTCCCTGGCACCTCCTGGAAGACCACCGCTACCTTCCGGGCCAGGGCACCTCGAGAGAACGTCCGTATGTCCCTTCCCTCAAGGCGAATCGTTCCTTTCTGCGGCACAAGGAGGCGGGCCATAAGGTGGAGAAGGGTTGTTTTCCCCGAGCCGTTTGGGCCAAGAACCCCCACAAAATCTCCCCGCTCCAGGGCAAAGGAGATATCGCTTACCACCTCTTCCCCGTTACGATAAGCAAAGGAAACCCGGAGAACCTCAAGATACGGTTTCATAAGCCCCTCTTCCTCTGGCGGAGGAGGTACACGAAAAAGGGTGCCCCAAGAAGGCTTGTCACCACACCAACGGGGAGCTCCGCAGGGTACGCCACACTCCGGGCAAGGGTATCAGCAAGGAGGAGCACCACGCCACCAGCGCAGAGAGCAAGGGGGAGCATCTTTCGGTGGTCCTGAAACCCCAAAAGACGCAGGACATGGGGCACCACAAGGCCAACAAAACCAATGACTCCACTTGTAGCTACACAGCTTGCCACAAGGAGTGCCACAACAAAAAGGAGGAGACGCTTCGTTCGCTCCACGTCGATACCCAGGCTCTCGGCAACCTTTTCCCCAAGGAGAAAGGCGTTGAGTTCCCGCCCAAAGGAGAGGAGCACCGGAACACCCACTGCGAAAAAGGGGAGGACCATCCACACATTCCCCCAGCTCCGTCCCCAGAATCCCCCCATGGTCCAGAAGACCACCTGATGGAGGTTCTCCCCAGAAAGGAACATGCCAAGGGAAATGAGTGCCGAGAAGAAAAAGCCCACCGCAAGGCCAGAAAGGAGCACAACCTCAAGGGGCATGCTCCTCCCCACCCGGGCAAGGCGAAACACAAGAAACACCGTTCCCAGAGCACTCAAAAAGGCGCACAGGGGTACAGTGAAAAGGCCAAAGTACACCCGGGAGAGTATCGCCACCACTGCTCCAAAGGCAGCTCCAGAACTCACCCCGAGGATGTACGGATCGACGAGGGGGTTCCGGAAGATTCCCTGGAGCACGGCCCCAGAAAGTGCCAGTCCTCCACCCACAAGGAATGCCAGAATTACCCTGGGAAGGCGAATGGCAAAGAGAATCGTCCGCTCGCCTGGTGTAAGGGAAAATACGCGAAAGAATGCCAGGGAATCCTGGAACACGTAATGTCCCCGTCCTACTCCCTGGGCGAAGAAGAAACTCACCCCACAGGCACAGGAGAGAATAAGAATAAGGAGGCGCCGTACCCTCTTTGCACGTCCCATACGCAGGATTATACTCCCTCAGAAAGGAGGAAGAACACCATGGAACCAAAAGCTCTGGTCTTTCGAAATGAAGACGTTCAGAGTATCGTTGTGGAAATCCCTGAAGGACACAGGCACATAAGAACCACCGTTGTCCTTGCGGATGGGACTTCCCTCACCTTTCAGGAGGCAACGATAGCCAACCTTGTCCGAGCCTATATTACGGTGCTCACCCATCCCACCAAAGAACGCGTGGTTCTCAGGGGGCAATCCCTCTCTACTCGGAAGGAGGGGTACGCTCCGTGGCAGCTTCTTGAGGAAAGAGCTCAGGATGCATGATAGAGGCAAAAACCCGAAGCGCCTCCACAACTCTTGGTCCTGGCCGGGAAACGATGTCACTATCCACAACGAAAACTTTTCCGTTCCGCACTGCTTTGAGGGTCTGCAACCTCGCATCAGAGGTAATGAACTGGTACGGAAAGTTCTCCCCACCGTGTGCGCTCACCACCGTGATGATATCCGGGTCCCGGCGGATGAGTTCTTCAAGGTCAAAGGTCACGTACCCTTCAAGGTTCCCAGCCACATTTCGTCCCCCCGCAAGGGTGATGAACTCGTGGATAAAGGTATTCCTCCCTGCCGTCCAGAGGGGATCGTGCCAGATGACGTGGAAGACCCAGGGACGGGACTCCTCGGGAATACTCGCTGCTTTTTCCGTAATATCCCGAATGGCCCTTTCCATAGAGGTAACAAGAGCCTCTCCCTCCTGCTCTTTCCCAAGAAGCAGAGCAACTTTTCGGATGCCCTCAAGAACCTGGGAGAGGGACTTCGCATCAAGCACGAGTACTGGATACCCAAGCGCGGCGATTCGGTCGACCGTTTCCCTGGGAGTAAGCGATCCAGCGAGCACGAGATCCGGAGCAAGGCGAACCAGAGCTTCAAGGTCCACTTCGGTGACGCTCCCCACCTTTTCCTTGTCCTTTGCCTCTTCGGGGTAATCGCAGTACGTGGTCACCCCAACGAGCTTTTCCCCTGCTCCAAGGGCAAAGACAATCTCGGTATTTGCGGGAGTCAGGGAAACAACACGATGCGCCGGGGCAGGAAGGCGTACAACCCTTCCAGCGTCATCCACGACTTCAAGCCCAAGGGCGGAAAAGGCAAGAAAAAAGAGAAGACCAAAAACTACAGGGAGAACTCTATACCTCCACATAATGCTCCTCCTTGTCCCGCGAAGGAGGAGGGGGAGAGGGAGGGATACCTCGGTGGCCTGGGGCGGAGTCCAGGACACGTTTTCCCACCTCCTCTTTCCGCGAAGAGTGGTTGGGACACGTCTCAGGCAGGTCTCCTGGCTTCCGGATCATCGGCTGGAGCGCGCCTTCCCGGAGTCGCCTCCAGTGGCACATGCGCTCTCCTCCCCGGTCACAGTGGCGGGACCGCGCCGGATTTCCACCGGCTTCCCTATTAAGGACTGGGTCCACCTGAAACGAACCACTATAAGTATACCACACTTTCGTGGTACAATAGGCACCACACTGAAAGGAAGGATGCCTATGTCCCTTCACGAAGAACTGCAGAAACTCGCTCAAGGCCTCTCGGGGAAACTCGAGGAAAAGAAAGGTACCTATACCCTCACCGTGCTCCTTGCTGAACGGAAAGCGTTCCTCCGGAAGGACCGCCTCGAGTACATCGCCCGCTTCCGCATCGATGCAGGCACAAAAACCCTCCACTTTTCAGAAATGCTCAAAGAGCAAGGATCTGGAATCTCCGCAGACGATGGCTTTCAGGGATTTGGTTTCAAGAAAGAGGTTACCCACTCCACCTTCGGTCCCCGGAGTGGAACAATCGAAGAGCAATCGAATCTCTTCGGTGCAAAGTACGAGTACCGGTTCGATTTCGGAACGATTCGGAAAGCCTTCGAGGACATCGCACAGAAATTCGGCTACACCTTCAAGTACCACATAAACCCTGGTGGTTTCTGAATATGGTATAATGAGGTGTGGTGGGCGAATAGCTCAGGGGGAGAGCACTTGCCTTACAAGCAAGGGGTCAGAGGTTCGAATCCTCTTTCGCCCACCAGATTTTTC